>NZ_RJOG01000027.1:0-18398 GCF_003942965.1 Streptococcus mitis
AAACAAAGAAATGATAAACATGAGAACAGAACCCGAAATACTTGATTTAATTTTTCAAACAGCAAAAACGCTTCAAGTCGAGGCCGTCGCTATGTCTGGTTCACGGACAAATTCACAAGCACCAAAAGATGAATTTCAAGACTATGACGTGGTCTATGTCGTGGACGATTTAGATAATCTGACGAGTGACCTTTCTTGGCTAGACCTGTTTGGGAAGCGCATTATTNAGCAAGAAGTTGGTTTTAGTCATCGCCGTCTATTTCTCATGCTCTTTGAAGATGGAAATCGAATTGATCTAACCCTCTGTCCAAAACAACAAATTCAAGAGTGGGTGGATAGTGAGGCTGATTATACAGTTTTGAAAGATGATAAAGGTTTGTTTGACCCTTATTCCCCAAGTCCTCAGCGCTTTTGGACAAGTCCAGCTAGAGCGATTGATTTTGAAAAAGCCTGCAATGAATTTTGGTGGGTATCATCTTACGTGGTTAAAGGGATTTGTCGCAAACAAGTCATCTATGCCACTGACCATCTTTATGGTATTTGTCAACAAGAACTCTTGAAGGTCTTGGCTTGGCAGGTAGTAAGCGATAGGGGAAAGGTCGATATCGGCAAAAACTACAAGTATCTCTTTAACTATTTACCTGCTGAGAAAGAGAAACAATTCTCAAATCTGCTTGATTTCTCAAGTTTAGATAAAATCACCCAGTCTTTATTTGCTACGATGGAACTTTTCCACAAAGAGTCTCAATTCCTTGCTCACAAGATGGGATTTGACTATGATATGGAAGTAGCTGAGAAGATGATTGAGTATGCTGAGGAAAGACTCGAAAAAAATGAAACATTTACAAAATAATAAGATAACAAAATTTTTACTGATTAGTTTTCTCATTTCTTGGGGATTTGGTTGGGGATTGCTCGCTTTTTTGACGCAAATGAGCCTCTTAAGTCTAACAAGTCCACTAGGAGTTTTTCTCCATTTACTAGGAGGTTTCGGTCCAACCATTGCAGCCATTTCTTGTTTGCCTCAAAAATCCATTAAAAGCATAGTCTCTTTTATCTTAGGGGACTCAAAGAAATATATTTTGTTATTTCTTTTAATAATTTTCGTGCAAACAGGTGTCATTGCTTTCTCATCTAAGGAGGTTAATCCGGCTTTTCCACTAGGAAATTTGTTTGTTGTTTTTTTGAGTGCAGTCTGTGTTTATGGTGGCGAAGAAGAATTGGGATGGCGAGGCATCTTGCAACCAACTTTGGAAACTAGATTCTCCTTTTGGATTTCCGGTTTGATAACAGGTTCTATTTGGGCAATATGGCATGTACCTTTATGGTTTGTAATTGGAAGTTCCCAAAGTAGGATGCCTTTTATATTATTCAGTCTATTTGCAATTTATCTCAGTATTCTTCTAGCAGCTGTTTTCAAAAAGACTAAGTCGGTCCTTTTTTGCGCCATTTTTCACGGCCTAATTAATACCCTACTTAGCTTATTTGTTATTAAAATTAATCTTTTATTCATTCTAGGATTAGTAGGATTGCTCCTCTTTTCTCACTACCTACAAAGAAACAGTTAAATTTATAAAATATAGATTTACTTTACAATAAAACACTAAAAAGAGAATTATTATGTCTAACATTCAAAATATGTCCCTAGAGGACATCATGGGAGAGCGCTTTGGTCGCTACTCCAAATACATCATTCAAGACCGGGCTTTGCCGGATATTCGTGATGGCTTGAAGCCGGTTCAGCGTCGCATTCTTTATTCTATGAATAAGGATGGCAATACCTTTGACAAGAGCTACCGTAAGTCGGCTAAGTCTGTCGGTAACATCATGGGGAATTTCCACCCACACGGGGATTCTTCTATCTATGATGCCATGGTTCGTATGTCACAGGACTGGAAAAATCGTGAGATTCTAGTCGAAATGCACGGTAACAACGGTTCTATGGACGGAGATCCGCCTGCAGCTATGCGTTATACCGAGGCGCGTTTGTCTGAGATTGCTGGCTATCTTCTTCAGGATATCGAGAAAAAGACTGTTCCTTTTGCATGGAACTTTGATGATACCGAGAAAGAGCCGACAGTCTTGCCAGCAGCCTTTCCCAACCTCTTGGTAAATGGATCGACTGGTATTTCGGCTGGATATGCCACAGATATTCCTCCCCATAATTTAGCTGAGGTCATCGATGCGGCGGTTTACATGATTGACCACCCAACTGCCAAGGTTGATAAACTTATGGAATTCTTGCCTGGACCAGACTTCCCGACTGGAGGAATTATCCAAGGGCGTGACGAAATCAAGAAAGCCTACGAAACTGGTAAGGGGCGCGTGGTTGTTCGTTCCAAGACTGAGATTGAAAAGCTAAAAGGTGGTAAGGAACAAATCGTTATTACTGAGATTCCTTATGAAATCAACAAGGCCAATCTAGTCAAGAAAATCGATGATGTTCGTGTCAATAACAAGGTGGCTGGTATTGCTGAGGTTCGCGATGAGTCTGACCGTGACGGTCTTCGAATCGCTATTGAGCTCAAAAAAGACGCTAATACGGAGCTTGTTCTTAATTATCTTTTCAAATACACTGATCTGCAAATCAACTACAACTTTAACATGGTGGCGATTGACAATTTCACACCTCGTCAGGTCGGGATTGTCCCAATCTTGTCTAGCTATATTGCCCACCGTCGTGAAGTGATTTTGGCGCGGTCACGCTTTGATAAGGAAAAGGCTGAAAAACGTCTCCATATCGTCGAAGGATTGATTCGTGTCATCTCTATTTTAGATGAAGTCATTGCTCTTATCCGTGCTTCTGAGAACAAGGCTGATGCCAAAGAGAACCTCAAGGTCAGCTATGATTTTACGGAAGAACAGGCTGAGGCCATCGTTACCTTGCAACTGTACCGTTTGACCAATACAGACGTTGTTGTCTTGCAAGAAGAAGAAGCAGAACTTCGTGAAAAGATTGCCATGCTTGCTGCTATCATTGGAGATGAACGGACCATGTACAATCTTATGAAGAAAGAACTTCGTGAGGTCAAGAAGAAATTTGCGACACCACGTTTGAGCACTTTAGAAGACACAGCAAAAGTAATTGAGATTGATACAGCTAGTCTTATCGTTGAGGAAGATACCTATGTCAGCGTGACCAAGGCAGGTTATATCAAGCGTACCAGTCCACGTTCTTTTGCAGCTTCAACGCTAGAGGAAATTGGCAAACGTGATGATGACCGTTTGATCTTTGTACAAGCTGCCAAGACAACCCAGCATCTCTTGATGTTCACAACTCTTGGGAATGTCATATATAGACCAATTCATGAATTGGCAGATATTCGCTGGAAGGATATCGGAGAGCATCTGAGCCAAACCATCACAAACTTTGAAACTAACGAAGAAATCCTTTATGTTGAAGTAGTAGATCAGTTTGATGATGCGACAACTTACTTTGCTGCGACTCGTCTCGGTCAAATCAAGCGTGTAGAACGAAAAGAATTCACTCCATGGCGGACCTACAAGTCTAAGTCAGTCAAGTATACTAAGCTCAAAGACGAGACAGACCAGATTGTAGCAGTGGCTCCAATTAAACTGGATGATGTTCTCTTGATTAGCCAAAATGGTTATGCCCTTCGTTTCAATATCGAAGAGGTTCCAGTTGTCGGTGCTAAGGCTGCAGGTGTTAAGGCTATGAATTTGAAAGAAGATGATATTCTCCAATCCGCCTTTATCTGTAACACCTCGTCCTTCTACCTTTTGACTCAACGTGGAAGTTTGAAACGTGTTTCTATTGACGAAATTCCGGCAACCAGCCGTGCCAAACGAGGACTACAAGTCTTGCGTGAGTTGAAAAACAAACCGCATCGTGTCTTCTTAGCAGGAGCAGTTGTAGAGCAAGGCTTCGTTGGTGATCTCTTCAGTACAGAAGTAGACGGGAATGACCAAACTCTGCTTGTTCAATCTAACAAAGGAACAATCTATGAAAGTCGACTACAAGACTTGAATCTGTCAGAACGCACAAGTAATGGTAGCTTCATTTCTGATACCATTTCAGATGAAGAAGTTTTTGACGCTTATCTTAAAGAGATATTTACAGAAGTCAAATAAGTGAAATGAAGAATCAGTTCTCAGAACTGGTTCTTTTTTATTGAAGAAATTTTCTGAAAATTACAAAATATACTTGCTATTTTAGAAAAATAGTGTAGAATAAAAGAAATAGGTTTTTAGAATAAGGAGTGGAATATGACAGTAACGATTGATTGGGAAAATCTCGGTTTTTCCTATATGAAATTACCTTATCGCTATATTGCTCATTTTAAAAATGGACAATGGAATCAAGGAGAACTTACAGAAGATGCAACCTTGCATATTTCAGAGTCTTCTCCAAGTCTTCACTATGGTCAACAAGCCTTTGAAGGTTTGAAAGCTTACCGTACTAAGGATGGCAGTATTCAACTGTTCCGTCCTGATGAAAATGCCAAACGTCTGCAACGTACATGTGACCGTCTCTTGATGCCACAAGTTCCGACAGAAATGTTTGTAGAAGCTTGTAAGGCAGTTGTTCGTGCGAATGAAGAATACGTACCACCATACGGAACAGGTGGAACCCTATATCTTCGCCCTCTTTTGATTGGTGTCGGAGATATTATTGGGGTTAAACCAGCAGAGGAATACATTTTCACCATCTTTGCTATGCCAGTTGGAAATTACTTTAAGGGTGGTTTGGTTCCAACCAACTTCTTGATTCAGGATGAATACGACCGTGCCGCTCCAAATGGTACAGGTGCGGCTAAGGTTGGTGGAAACTATGCTGCAAGTCTCTTACCAGGGAAATTGGCCAAGTCACGTCATTTCTCAGATGTTATCTATCTAGACCCATCGACACATACAAAGATTGAAGAAGTCGGTTCAGCTAACTTCTTTGGAATTACAGCTGACAATGAGTTTGTAACACCATTGAGTCCATCTATCTTGCCATCTATTACCAAGTATTCTTTGCTTTACTTGGCAGAACATCGCTTGGGCTTAACTCCTATTGAGGGGGATGTCCCGATTGATAACCTTGACCGTTTTGTAGAGGCAGGTGCCTGTGGTACAGCAGCAGTTATTTCTCCAATTGGTGGAATTCAGCACGGTGATGATTTCCATGTATTCTATAGCGAGACAGAAGTAGGTCCTATGACTCGTAAACTCTATGATGAATTGACAGGAATTCAGTTTGGCGATATTGAAGCGCCAGAAGGTTGGATTGTAAAAGTAGATTAAAATAAACTAAAGGAGATTTTTTATGAAATCGAAAAAGTGGCTCTTAACAGCAGGAGTGGTCCTGAGCACAACAGCTCTATTAGTGGCTTGTGGAAAAGCTGATAAAGAAGCAGATGCACCGACAACATTTTCATATGTCTATGCAGTAGATCCTGCGTCTTTGGACTATAGTGTAGCGACTCGTACATCTACAACAGATGTCATCGGGAATGTGGTTGATGGATTGATGGAAAATGACCAATACGGAAATGTTATTCCTTCCTTAGCTGAAGATTGGTCTGTCTCAAAAGATGGTTTGACTTATACCTATAAACTTCGTAAAGGGGTTAAATGGTATACTTCAGAAGGTGAAGAATACGCAGAAGTAACTGCCCATGACTTTGTGACAGGATTGAAACACGTAGCTGACGGTAAGTCAGATGGTGTCTCTCTCATCCAAAATTCAATCAAGGGCTTGGATGCCTACATGACTGGTGAGACCAATGATTTCTCTACAGTTGGTGTCAAGGCCTTGGACGATTACACAGTCGAATATACCCTAAACAAACCAGAAAGCTTCTGGAACTCTAAAGTCACTACAGCAACGATGTTACCTGTAAATGAAGAGTTTTTGAAGGCATCAGGTAAAGATTATGGAGCAGTTACTCCAGCAGGAATTCTCTACAATGGTCCTTATATCTTGAAGACCTTGACGTCTAAATCGTTAATTGAATACGAGAAAAATCCAAACTACTGGGATAAAGAAAAGGTAAAGATCGAAAAGATTAAATTGACTTACTACGATGGTTCTGATCAGGAATCGTTGATTCGTAGCTTCTCTTCAGGTGCCTATACGACAGCTCGTCTCTTCCCAAGTAGCTCAAACTTTGCTTCAACATTGGAACAATACGGAGATAAAATCACTTATAGCCCACAGGACTCAAGTAGCTATTACTTCACCTTTAACGTAAATCGTCAGTCATATAATAAAACTGCGAAAACAAGTGAAGAGCAAAAAACTTCAACTAAAGAAGCTATGCTGAATAAGGACTTCCGTCAGGCTATTAACTTTGCCTTCAACCGCCATTCTTATGCCGCCCAGCTAAATGGTGAAGACGGTGCGGACAAGATTATTCGTAACAGCCTTGTTCCTGACAACTTTGTACAAGCAGGTGGTAAAAACTTTGGTCAAATCGCTCAAGCAGAGTTGGTGAACTATGGTGACCAGTGGAAAGGTGTTGAGCTAGTTGACGGTAAGGATTCTATCTACAACCCTGACAAGGCTAAAGCAGCATTTGAAAAAGCTAAGAAAGACTTGGAATCTAAAGGGGTAACATTCCCAATTCACTTGGATGTCCCAGTTGAACAAACAGATACCATCGCCGTTCAACAAAGCAACTCTTTCAAACAGTCAATCGAATCAACTCTTGGTGCTGAAAATGTTGTCATCGACGTTCTTCAAATGACAGATAATGAAAAGGAAACAATCACTTCACAAGCGCGTGTTCCTTCTCAAAAAGACTATGATTTGAACAGTACAGGATGGGCTCCAAGTTATCAAGACCCAGCATCTTACTTGAATATCATGGATCCTAAATCAGGTTCTGCTATGAAACACCTTGGTATTACTAAGGGGAAAGATAAAGATGTTGTAGCGAAACTTGGTTTGGACCAGTATAAGAAATTATTGGATGATGCAGATTCAGAAACTACAAATCTTGAAGAACGCTATGAAAAATATGCTAAGGCTCAAGCTTGGTTGACAGATAGTTCATTATTGATGCCTACAGCCTCATCTGGTGGTTCTCCAGTTGTAAGTAATGTAGTGCCATTCTCAAAACCATACTCACAAGTTGGTATTAAGGGTGACCCATATATCTTTAAAGGAATGAAATTGCAAAAAGATATCGTTACGACAAAAGAATATGAAGAAGCACTGAAAAAATGGCAAAAAGAAAAATTGGAATCAAACGGTAAGTACCAAAAAGAACTAGAAAAACACATTAAATAAAGTAGAAAACTCTATATCAGACTCGGAATGATATAGAGTTTTTTCTTGCTAGTTTTAGGATTTTCTTGTAAAATAGAAAAAGTGAAGAGAGGTATGAAATGAGTAAGAAAGATAAAAAAATTGAAATTCAAGTAGCAGATGCTAAAGTCAATGTAGGAAAAGACAGTTTTGAAGGTTATACATTGACCATTGGTAAAAAAGTTATCGGAGAAATTGCCGAATTAGATGGACAATTTGCCATCATAAAGAATGGGAATGTCGATAGTTTTTATAAAAAATTGGAAAAAGCTGTGGAAATTTTGATTGAAAATTATAATTTAGCAAAATAAGTCTTGTTTTTTTGAAATTTTCATGATATAATAGTCCATGTTGATTGTAGGAGAGATAGCGAAGAGGCTAAACGCGGCGGACTGTAAATCCGCTCCTTCGGGTTCGGGGGTTCGAATCCCTCTCTCTCCATTTCATCAATGGGGTATAGCCAAGCGGTAAGGCAAGGGACTTTGACTCCCTCATGCGTTGGTTCGAATCCAGCTACCCCAGTTCTTAGGTAATAATCAAGATAAAAAGCAAAATATCTTAGGGTATTTTATTTTTATAATTGAAAGACGTGAACGATATGAACATGTCCTTGCGGGTGCTTAGGAAAAAAATTATAAGTATGTCAAGTTTAAGAAAAACTTGATTGTTGGAGGATTTTTTAGATGAACGAATTTGAAGATTTGCTAAATAGCGTTAGCCAAGTTGAGACTGGTGATGTTGTTAGTGCTGAAGTATTGACAGTTGATGCGACTCAAGCTAACGTTGCAATCTCTGGAACTGGTGTTGAAGGTGTCTTGACTCTTCGCGAATTGACAAACGATCGCGATGCAGATATCAATGACTTTGTTAAAGTAGGAGAAGTATTGGATGTTCTTGTACTTCGTCAAGTAGTTGGTAAAGATACTGATACAGTTACATACCTTGTATCTAAAAAACGCCTTGAAGCTCGCAAAGCATGGGACAAACTTGTTGGTCGCGAAGAAGAAGTTGTCACTGTTAAAGGAACTCGTGCCGTTAAAGGTGGACTTTCAGTAGAATTTGAAGGTGTTCGTGGATTTATCCCAGCTTCAATGTTGGATACTCGTTTCGTACGTAACACTGAGCGTTTTGTAGGTCAAGAATTTGATGCTAAAATCAAAGAAGTTGACGCTAAAGAAAACCGCTTCATCCTTTCACGTCGTGAAGTTGTTGAAGCAGCTACAGCAGCAGCTCGCGCTGAAGTATTCGGTAAATTGGCTGTTGGTGATGTTGTAACTGGTAAAGTTGCACGTATCACAAGTTTCGGTGCTTTCATCGACCTTGGTGGTGTTGACGGATTGGTTCACTTGACTGAATTGTCACATGAACGTAACGTATCACCAAAATCAGTTGTAACTGTTGGTGAAGAAATTGAAGTGAAAATCCTTGATCTTAACGAAGAAGAAGGACGCGTATCACTTTCACTTAAAGCAACAACACCTGGACCATGGGATGGCGTTGAGCAAAAATTGGCTAAAGGTGATGTAGTAGAAGGAACAGTTAAACGTTTGACTGACTTCGGTGCATTTGTTGAAGTATTGCCAGGTATCGATGGACTTGTTCACGTATCACAAATTTCACACAAACGTATTGAAAATCCAAAAGAAGCTCTTAAAGTTGGTCAAGAAGTTAAAGTTAAAGTTCTTGAAGTTAACGCAGATGCAGAGCGCGTATCACTTTCTATCAAAGCTCTTGAAGAGCGTCCAGCTCAAGAAGAAGGACAAAAAGAAGAAAAACGTGCTGCTCGTCCACGTCGTCCAAAACGTCAAGAAAAACGTGATTTCGAACTTCCAGAAACACAAACAGGATTCTCAATGGCTGACTTGTTCGGTGATATCGAACTTTAATCAAATTGAAAATTCACAAAATCCTTTGTTTTCTAAACAAGGGATTTTTCTTTTGTCTGTAAGCCTTTTTTGATATAATAGTTCTATGTTAGAATCAGAAAAACAATCACGTTATCAAATCTTAAATGAGGAGCTCTCTTTTTTATTGGAAGGCGAAACCAATGTTTTGGCTAATCTTTCCAACGCCAGTGCTCTTTTAAAATCACGCTTTCCTAATACCGTATTTGCAGGCTTTTATCTGTTCGATGGAAAGGAATTGATTTTAGGTCCTTTCCAAGGTGGTGTTTCCTGCATCCGTATTGCACTTGGAAAAGGTGTTTGTGGGGAGGCAGCTCACTTTCAGGAAACTGTTCTAGTTGGTGATGTAACGAACTATCCTAACTATATTTCTTGTGATAGTCGAGCTAAAAGTGAAATTGTTGTTCCGATGATAAAGAATGGTCAATTACTTGGAGTTCTGGATCTGGATTCTTCAGAGATTGATGATTATGATGCTATGGATCGAGATTATTTGGAACAATTTGTCGCTATTTTGCTTGAAAAGACAGAATGGGACTTTACAATGTTTGGGGAGAAAGCCTAATGTATCAAGCACTTTATCGAAAATATAGAAGTCAAAACTTCTCCCAGTTGGTTGGACAGGAAGTTGTGGCTAAGACTCTTAAACAAGCAGTGGAGCAAGAGAAAATAAGTCACGCTTATCTTTTTTCTGGTCCTCGTGGAACGGGAAAAACCAGTGTGGCTAAGATTTTTGCTAAAGCTATGAACTGTCCAAATCAAGTGGGTGGTGAACCTTGTAATAACTGCTATATTTGTCAAGCGGTGACGGATGGTAGTTTAGAAGATGTCATTGAAATGGATGCAGCCTCTAATAACGGGGTGGATGAAATCCGTGAAATTCGTGATAAATCTACCTATGCGCCTAGCCTTGCTCGTTATAAGGTCTATATCATAGATGAGGTTCACATGCTGTCTACAGGAGCTTTTAATGCCCTCCTAAAGACGTTAGAAGAGCCAACACAGAATGTGGTCTTTATTTTGGCTACTACTGAATTGCACAAGATTCCTGCCACTATTCTATCCCGTGTGCAACGTTTTGAATTTAAATCGATTAAGACACAGGATATTAAGGAACATATCCGCTATATCTTAGAAAAAGAAAATATCAGTTCTGAACCAGAGGCTGTGGAAATCATTGCCAGACGGGCTGACGGTGGGATGCGAGATGCCTTGTCTATTTTGGATCAAGCCCTGAGTTTGACACAGGGAAATGAGTTGACGACTGCCATCTCTGAAGAAATTACTGGCACCATTAGTCTATCAGCCTTGGATGATTATGTGGCTGCCTTGTCTAAACAGGATGTTCCAAAGGCCCTAGCATGCTTGAATCTTCTCTTTGACAATGGTAAGAGCATGACTCGTTTTGTGACCGATCTTTTGCACTATTTAAGAGACTTGTTAATTGTTCAAACAGGTGGAGAAAATACTCATCATAGTCCAGTCTTTGTAGAAAATTTGGCACTTCCTCAAGAAAATCTGTTTGAAATGATTCGTTTGGCGACAGTCAGTTTAGCAGATATTAAGTCTAGTTTGCAGCCCAAGATTTATGCTGAGATGATGACTATCCGTTTGGCAGAGATTAAGCCTGAAGCAGCTCTTTCTGGGGCAGTTGAAAGTGAAATTTCTGCACTGAGACAGGAAGTTTCCCGTCTCAAACATGAACTGGCAAATGTAGGAACTGTATCTAAGCCAACAAATCCAGCTCCTAGTCGTCCAACAGCAGGCAAAACAGTCTATCGTGTGGATCGCAATAAAGTTCAATCTATCTTACAAGAGGCTGTCGAAAATCCTGATTTAGCACGTCAAAATCTGATTCGATTGCAGAATGCTTGGGGAGAGGTGATTGAAAGTCTTGGAGGTCCTGATAAGGCTCTGCTAGTTGGTTCTCAACCGGTTGCAGCTAATGAACACCATGCTATTCTTGCTTTTGAATCTAACTTCAATGCTGGTCAAACCATGAAACGGGACAATCTCAACACCATGTTTGGCAACATCCTC
This sequence comes from Streptococcus mitis, assembly GCF_003942965.1. Classification (GTDB taxonomy): domain Bacteria; phylum Bacillota; class Bacilli; order Lactobacillales; family Streptococcaceae; genus Streptococcus; species Streptococcus mitis_BH. Next base: position 11,203 of record NZ_RJOG01000027.1, read on the forward strand.
AGTCAGGCAGCAGGTTTTTCACCCGAGATTTTAGCTATTTCCATGGAGGAATGGAAAGAAGTTCGCGCAGCCTTTTCAGCCAAAGCCAAATCTTCTCAAACTGAAAAAGAAGTAGAAGAAAGTCTGATTCCAGAAGGATTTGAATTTTTGGCTGATAAAGTGAAGGTAGAGGAAGACTAAAGAAAGATTTCATGATACAATAAGTTTATGAATAGACAACAATTTATTATCATCGCGCTGTTTACAGCTGCTGAGACCTATTTTTTCAATGAAGCTTGGATGACTGGTCGTTATATTATGGCAACCTTTTGGGCTATTTTGCTCTTTAGAAATTTCCGAGTTAGTTACTTGATGGGCAAGATTGTAGATGTCATTGACCAGCATTTAAAAGGAAAAGACTAGTCCTCAGCTTCTAGACAAAATCAAAGCCTTTTAGGCTTTTTTTTGTTATACTATAAAAGTATATTTATTGACCTTTTACCGTATTTTCTAGGGAAATCAAGTATGTTTCTAGTAAGCACTGTAAAGGTCTTGAAAAAGAAAGGAATTATCATGTCAGTATTAGAGATCAAAGATCTTCACGTTGAGATTGAAGGAAAAGAAATTTTAAAAGGGGTTAACCTGACCCTGAAAACAGGAGAAATCGCCGCTATCATGGGACCAAATGGTACTGGGAAATCGACTCTTTCTGCAGCTATCATGGGAAATCCAAACTATGAAGTTACCAAAGGTGAGGTCTTGTTTGATGGCGTAAACATCCTTGAGTTGGAAGTGGACGAGCGTGCGCGTATGGGACTTTTCCTTGCTATGCAATACCCATCAGAAATTCCTGGTATTACTAATGCTGAGTTTCTTCGAGCAGCTATGAATGCTGGTAAAGAAGACGATGAGAAGATTTCAGTTCGTGAGTTTATCACTAAATTGGATGAGAAGATGGAATTGCTCAACATGAAAGAAGAAATGGCTGAGCGTTACCTCAACGAAGGTTTCTCTGGTGGTGAGAAAAAACGTAATGAGATTCTTCAACTTTTGATGTTGGAACCAACTTTTGCCCTTTTGGATGAGATTGACTCTGGTCTTGATATTGACGCTCTTAAAGTTGTTTCTAAAGGTGTTAATGCCATGCGTGGTGAAGGCTTTGGTGCTATGATTATCACTCACTATCAACGTCTTTTGAACTACATCACACCAGATGTGGTACACGTCATGATGGAAGGTCGTGTTGTCCTTTCTGGTGGTCCCGAATTGGCTGCGCGTTTGGAACGTGAAGGATACGCAAAACTAGCTGAAGAACTTGGCTACGACTACAAGGAAGAATTGTAATTCCCTCGTATCTTTTAGGAGAAGTAAATGACTAAAGAAAATATTAAACTTTTTTCAGAAATGCACGCTGAACCAAGCTGGTTGGCTGACCTCCGTCAAAAAGCTTTTGACAAGATTGAGACTTTGGAATTACCAGTTATTGAGCGTGTCAAATTCCACCGTTGGAATCTGGGTGATGGAACGATTACAGAAAGTGAGCCATCAGCAAATGTTCCAGATTTCACAGCTCTAGATAATCACTTGAAGTTGGTTCAAGTAGGAACTCAGACTGTTTTTGAGCAAACTCCAGTTGAGTTAGCTGAACAGGGTGTCGTCTTTACAGACTTCCATTCAGCTTTAGAAGAAATTCCAGAGCTGATCGAAGAATTCTTTATGTCATCTGTTAAGTATGACGATGACAAGTTGGCAGCCTACCATACAGCTTATTTTAACAGTGGTGCTGTTCTCTACATTCCTGATAATGTTGAGATTAAAGAACCAATAGAAGGAATTTTCTATCAAGACAGCGATAGTGATGTGCCGTTTAACAAGCATATTATGATTATCGCTGGTAAAAATTCTAAGATTAGTTATCTGGAGCGTTTAGAGTCACGCGGTGGAGGTAGTGCAAAAGCAACTGCCAATATCACAGTTGAAGTGATTGCTCGTTCTGGTTCGCAAGTGAAGTTTGCCGCTATTGACCGTCTAGGTGAAAACGTTACTGCCTACATTAGCCGTCGTGGTAAATTGGGTAACGATGCAAGCATTGACTGGGCAATCGGTGTCATGAACGAAGGAAACGTCGTTGCGGATTTTGATAGCGATTTGATTGGTAACGGTAGCCATGCGGATCTTAAAGTGGTAGCTCTTTCAAGTGGACGTCAGGTGCAAGGGATTGACACTCGTGTAACCAACTACGGGTGCAACTCTATCGGAAATATCCTCCAACATGGGGTTATCCTTGAAAAAGCAACTTTGACCTTCAATGGTATCGGTCACATTATCAAGGGTGCCAAGGGGGCAGATGCGCAACAAGAGAGTCGTGTTCTCATGCTTTCGGACCAAGCTCGTTCAGATGCCAACCCAATTCTTTTGATTGATGAAAATGACGTAACTGCTGGTCACGCGGCCTCTATCGGTCAGGTGGATCCAGAAGATATGTACTACCTCATGAGCCGTGGCTTGGACAAGGCAACTGCAGAGCGCTTGGTTGTCCGCGGTTTCCTTGGATCCGTTATCGTTGAGATTCCAGTCAAAGAAGTTCGTGATGAAATGATTGCAACTATCGAAGAAAAATTGTCAAAACGCTAAGGGGAAGCCTATGTTAGATGTAGAAGCGATTCGCAAGGATTTTCCAATTTTAGACCAGATTGTTAATGATGAACCACTGGTCTATTTGGACAATGCTGCGACGACACAAAAACCACAAGCAGTTCTGGAAACGATTAATCGCTACTATGAACAGGATAATGCCAATGTTCACCGTGGTGTTCATACCTTGGCTGAAAGGGCGACTGCATCGTATGAGGCCGCTCGTGAAACCATTCGTAAGTTTATCAATGCAGGCTCTACAAAGGAAGTTCTATTTACCAGAGGAACGACAACCAGCCTTAACTGGGTGGCACGCTATGCTGAGGAGATTCTGACTAAAGGAGATCAAGTTTTGATTTCTGTCATGGAACATCATTCCAATATCATTCCTTGGCAAGAAGTCTGCCGTAAGACTGGGGCGGAGCTGGTCTATGTTTATCTCAAGGACGGCGCCTTGGATATGGATGACTTGAGAGCTAAATTGACGGACAAGGTCAAGTTCGTTTCCCTAGCTCACGCTTCCAATGTTCTTGGTGTGGTCAATCCGATCAAAGAAATCACTCAAATGGCCCACCAAGTTGGAGCCATCATGGTAGTGGATGGTGCTCAGTCTACACCTCATATGAAGATTGATGTCCAGGACTTGGATGTGGACTTCTTTGCCTTTTCGGGTCACAAGATGGCTGGTCCGACTGGTATCGGTGTTCTTTATGGTAAAGAAGAGTATCTGGAGCAAATGTCACCAGTAGAATTTGGCGGCGAAATGATTGATTTCGTTTATGAGCAATCTGCTAGTTGGAAGGAATTGCCTTGGAAATTTGAGGCTGGAACGCCAAATATGGCAGGTGCTATTGGACTTGCTGAAGCAGTAGATTATCTTGAAAAGATTGGTATGGATGTGATTGAAGCTCATGAGCAGGAATTAATCGGATACGTCTATCCAAAATTACAGGCGATTGAAGGATTGACCATTTATGGTTCGCAGGACTTGACTCAACGTTCAGGTGTCATTGCCTTTAACCTAGGAGACCTTCATCCTCACGACCTTGCTACAGCACTGGATTATGAAGGAGTGGCTGTTCGAGCAGGTCATCATTGCGCTCAACCCTTGCTCCAGTATTTGAAAGTTCCAGCAACAGCCCGCGCAAGTTTTTATATCTACAATACCAAGGCAGATTGTGACAAGCTAGTCGATGCCTTACAAAAGACAAAGGAGTTTTTCAATGGCACTTTCTAAACTAGATAGCCTTTACATGGCAGTGGTAGCGGACCATTCGAAAAATCCACATCACCAAGGGAAGTTAGAAGACGCTGAACAAATCAGTCTCAATAATCCGACCTGTGGAGATGTCATCAATCTCTCTGTCAAGTTTGATGCAGAGGATCGTTTGGAGGATATCGCTTTTCTAAACTCAGGTTGCACCATCTCTACAGCATCTGCTAGTATGATGACGGACGCAGTTTTAGGAAAAACCAAACAAGAAATTTTAGAGCTTGCAACTATTTTTTCTGAAATGGTTCAAGGGCAAAAAGATGAACGCCAAGACCAACTAGGCGATGCAGCTTTCTTGTCAGGTGTTGCCAAATTCCCTCAACGAATTAAGTGTGCAACCCTAGCTTGGAATGCCCTGAAGAAAACAATTGAAAATCAAGAAAATAAGTAAGACAAGTTTCTTTTGTCTTATGAATCAGTAGAAATAAAGAATGAAAGAAAGGATATTATGGCTGAAGAAAGAGTAGAACCAAAACCAATTGACCTTGGTGAATATAAATTTGGTTTCCATGATGATGTAGAGCCTGTCCTATCGACAGGAAAAGGATTGAATGAAGATGTCATTCGTGAACTATCAGCTGCAAAGGGAGAACCTGAGTGGATGCTAGAATTCCGTTTGAAGTCTTATGAAACCTTCAAAAAAATGCCCATGCAAACTTGGGGAGCAGACTTGTCAGAGATTGATTTTGATGACTTGATCTACTATCAAAAACCATCTGACAAACCAGCCCGTTCATGGGACGAAGTTCCTGAAAAAATCAAAGAAACCTTTGAACGTATCGGGATTCCAGAAGCTGAGCGTGCTTATTTAGCTGGTGCCTCTGCCCAGTATGAGTCAGAAGTGGTTTACCATAACATGAAGGAAGAGTTCCAAAAATTGGGGATTATCTTTACAGATACAGATTCTGCCCTCAAGGAATACCCAGACTTGTTTAAACAATACTTTGCTAAGTTGGTACCGCCAACAGATAACAAATTGGCTGCCCTTAACTCAGCAGTATGGTCTGGTGGAACCTTTATCTACGTACCAAAAGGGGTCAAGGTAGATATCCCACTTCAAACTTACTTCCGCATCAACAACGAAAATACTGGTCAGTTTGAACGTACCTTGATTATCGTTGATGAGGGAGCAAGTGTCCACTACGTTGAAGGATGTACAGCACCAACTTATTCAAGTAACAGCTTGCATGCAGCCATTGTAGAAATCTTTGCCTTAGATGGTGCTTATATGCGTTATACAACCATCCAGAACTGGTCTGATAACGTCTATAACTTGGTAACGAAACGTGCTAAGGCTCAAAAGGATGCCACTGTTGAGTGGATTGATGGCAATTTGGGTGCCAAAACAACCATGAAATATCCATCTGTTTACCTTGATGGAGAAGGGGCGCGTGGTACCATGCTCTCTATCGCTTTTGCCAATGCAGGGCAACATCAGGATACTGGAGCTAAGATGATCCACAACGCTCCACATACAAGCTCGTCTATCGTGTCTAAATCAATCGCTAAAGGTGGAGGAAAGGTGGACTACCGTGGACAGGTAACCTTTAACAAAAACTCTAAGAAATCTGTTTCTCACATCGAGTGTGATACCATTATCATGGATGACTTGTCAGCATCAGATACCATTCCGTTTAATGAAATTCACAACTCGCAAGTTGCTTTGGAGCACGAAGCCAAGGTATCTAAGATTTCTGAAGAACAACTCTATTATCTCATGAGCCGTGGTTTGTCAGAATCTGAGGCAACTGAGATGATTGTTATGGGATTTGTNGAGCCCTTCACAAAAGAACTTCCAATGGAATATGCTGTTGAGTTGAATCGTTTGATCAGCTACGAAATGGAAGGATCAGTTGGGTAATTATTCGTCTTAAGTTCATATAAAATTAATGTTTCTGAAGATTAAATAGGTTCTATAATACATACATTGTTTTTACCTACTAATAACAGGATAGATACATAATAATAAACTGTTTCATTTTGAATTCTGTGATGTAAATCGCAAGAGTCAGAGTGGAACTTTTTTTCAATTATTTGCAGTCATAATAAATAAAGAATTTTGTATAATAAGGTTATATAGAAAAATTTGGAGTTAAATGAAGATGATAGTAGAAATTAATTATTTAGGTAGAAGAGGATAAGCAAAAGTCTTACCTTGACTTTAATTATTAGGCTGAACGGTTATTTTGAAGAAACAGATAATAGTAGCTTTTACTTTGAAATTTTTAGTGATGAACATAATAAAAGGAAGAAAGGGCTGCCAAAGTTTCATCTAGACCTCAGTGGATATAATGAAACAGTTTATCTTATTAGATATGCTAGTGAAAGTATAGATTATAGTTTTGAGAAGCAAAAACATATTTGAAGTCAGTTTTTTAGTAGTATCGATACGATATAATTACTGTTTGGTCTGTTTTAGAAGAAATGGATGTTTATATTTTTAACAAACCTGAGTAATTTTCTATTTTTACTCCTTTTCTAGAAGAGTATATACCGGATTTCCTATACTGGAGANATTACTATGAACTGAAGCATTGGAATGTTAAAAGAGCTACTAGGAACAAAAATGAAGAGCTACGTAAAGATACCAAAAAAATAAACTGCGAAATTATATGCTTTTTATCGTTCATATCAAACAATCCTCGAAAATCCCCTAGGAGCCAATCAAATTGGAATTTGGATTAAATTTTTCAAACATTCTTTTTCTTCTAGTACTCTCTTTTTCAATTGAATGATAGTAAATAAATGACTATTAGTATTTCAGTTTTGTTTTCTTTTTTATCTAATAAAAAGTCTTTTATGACAGCAGGATGGGACTGAACGTAATGTCATAGTTTTAACTTTTTTCAAATAAGAGGTTGAGTCTGTATAACTAGAACTCTTTACAAATTGGAGAATAAATTCCAAGATTTTTATATTTGTTATAGAATAGACATCTACTTTTATATAGAACAAAAGCAAAATAAAGATATTAACCCATAAAATTATTCAGTGTATCTTGGCTATTTTTTCATTTTTTTGTTTGATTAACAGTGCCCTAGAACAGCCTGGATCAAATATTTGGATAAATGCTGTAATACTGTCTCTTTTTTACTTTTATATCTTAAGAATATAAGAATAAGTTATAGAAAAAGGAATGTCTATTCGTGGAAGTAAATCATCATTTTTATCTGATTTAAATTTGTGGGTGAATAGCATTTAGAGATACCGTTCTCACTTCTGGAGATTATTGCAGTATTATCTTTCATCACGTTTTTTTGTTTTATTGGTGGGTTTAAAGTGAATAATAGATTAGTTTGGACTCATTCCT
>NZ_RJOG01000028.1:0-23124 GCF_003942965.1 Streptococcus mitis
ATATGTAATATCACAACTAATACTGCAAGAAAATCCATTCTTCCACTCCTTTATCTTCTTTTAAAGAAATTAAAGAAAATATTATGTGTTTGCCTTATCTCCCCACCTTTAATCTTTTGCAAGTCTTTTTCCTTCAAGGCTACAAACTGTTCCAATTTAACTGTGTTTTTCATAATAAAATCTCCTAAAATGTTTTTTCTTGTAAGCTAACTTACAAAAACTATTATACAAAATGGAATTTTGTTTTAGATAAAATTCTCTCAACTGTCATTTTTTTATCCCCAAGTGTACTTTTTTAAGAAAAAAGCCGGGAAAATTCCCAGCTTTGCTACTATATTGATCCCAGCAGGATTCGAACCTGCGACCGTTCGCTTAGAAGGCGAATGCTCTATCCAGCTGAGCTATGAGACCTAATACAGCTATTCTACCAAAAATTCAATTGAAAGTCAATTTTCTATTTATGATAGGGCGATCCCTGCTGTATTGTAAAAGCCCGATAAATTTGTTCAACAAGGACTAGTCTCATTAACTGATGGGGCAAGGTTAAGCGACCAAAACTAACAGAAAGATTGGCTCTCTTTTTTACATCCTGTGCTAATCCCAGACTCCCTCCAATAATAAATGTAAGAGTAGAAAATCCTTTTATAGAAGCTCCTTCTAATTGCTTACTAAATTCTTCTGAGGAGAAAGTTTTCCCTTCAATGGCTAACACAATAACGAAATCACGGTCACCAACTTTTGATAAAATTCTCTGACCTTCTATTTCTAAAATCTTTTGATTTTCTGATTCACTAGCCTTATCTGGTGTTTTTTCATCTGCTAGCTCAATCATTTCNAGCTTAGCAAATCGAGAAATTCGTTTTGAATACTCTGTAATACCATCTTTTAAATACTTTTCTTTCAGTTTCCCAACTGTTACAACTTTAATTTTCATGACTCTATTCTAACATATTCTCTATTTTTTCACATCTTATTCACAAAACAAAAGGTTAATTTTAGCCGAGAAAACCACAGATTTTTGAAAGTTATCCACAATCTGTGAAAAACTTTTTGCGTTTAAGTTATAATTAAGCTAGTCAGTTTATACTTTCAGTAATTCAAAAATATGGAGGCAAATATGAAACATTTAAAAACATTTTACAAAAAAGGGTTTCAATTATTAGTCGTTATCGTCATTAGCTTTATTAGTGGAGCCTTGGGTAGCTTTTCAATAAACCAACTAACTCAAAAAAGTACTGTAAGTACCTCTAACAACAATAGTACTATTACACAGACTGCCTATAAGAATGAAAATTCAACAACACAGGCTGTTAACAAAGTAAAAGATGCTGTTGTTTCAGTTATTACTTATTCAGCAAACAGACAAAATAGCGTATTTGGTAATGATGATACTGACACAGATTCTCAGCAAATCTCTAGTGAAGGATCTGGGGTTATTTATAAAAAGAATGATAAAGAAGCTTACATCGTCACCAACAATCACGTTATAAATGGTGCCAGCAAAGTAGATATTCGTTTGTCAGATGGAACTAAAGTACCTGGAGAAATTGTCGGAGCTGACACTTTCTCTGATATTGCTGTCGTCAAAATCTCTTCAGAAAAAGTGACAACAGTAGCTGAGTTTGGTGATTCTAGCAAGTTAACCGTAGGAGAAACTGCTATTGCCATTGGTAGCCCATTGGGTTCTGAATATGCAAATACTGTCACTCAAGGTATTGTATCTAGTCTCAATCGAAATGTATCTTTAAAATCTGAAGATGGACAAGCCATTTCTACAAAAGCCATCCAAACTGATACTGCTATTAACCCAGGTAACTCTGGTGGCCCACTGATCAATATCCAAGGACAGGTTATCGGAATTACCTCAAGTAAAATTGCCACAAATGGAGGAACATCTGTAGAAGGTCTTGGTTTTGCAATCCCTGCAAATGATGCTATCAATATTATTGAACAGTTGGAAAAGAACGGAAAAGTGACTCGTCCAGCTTTGGGAATTCAAATGGTCAATCTCTCAAATATTAATACAAGTGATATTAGAAGACTGAATATTCCAAGCAATGTAACATCTGGTGTAGTTGTTCGTTCTGTACAAAGTAATATGCCTGCCAATGGTCACCTTGAAAAATACGATGTTATTACAAAAGTAGATGACAAAGAGATTGCTTCATCAACAGACTTACAAAGTGCTCTTTACAATCATTCTATCGGAGACACCATTAAGATAACTTACTATCGTAACGGTAAAGAAGAAACTACATCTATTAAACTTGACAAGAGTTCAGGTGATTTAGAATCTTAATTGACATCTATGTAAAGAAAGCTTTACATAAGAGAAAAGATGTGTTAGTGTAGAATCATGGAAAAATTTGAAATGATTTCTATCACAGATATACAAAAAAATCCTTATCAACCTCGAAAAGAATTTGATAAAGAAAAACTAGATGAACTAGCACAGTCTATTAAAGAAAATGGGGTCATTCAACCGATTATTGTTCGTCAATCTCCTGTAATTGGTTATGAAATCCTTGCAGGAGAGAGACGCTATCGCGCTTCACTTTTAGCTGGTCTAACATCTATCCCAGCTGTTGTTAAACAACTTTCAGACCAAGAGATGATGGTCCAGTCCATCATTGAAAATTTACAAAGAGAAAATTTAAATCCAATAGAAGAAGCACGCGCCTATGAATCTCTTGTAGAGAAAGGATTTACCCATGCTGAAATTGCAGATAAAATGGGCAAGTCTCGTCCATATATCAGCAACTCCATTCGTTTGCTTTCCTTACCAGAACAGATTATCTCAGAAGTAGAAAACGGCAAACTATCACAAGCTCATGCGCGTTCTCTAGTTGGGTTGAATAAGGAACAACAAGACTATTTCTTTCAACGAATTATAGAGGAAGACATTTCTGTAAGGAAGTTAGAAGTTCTTCTGACAGAGAAAAAACAAAAGAAACTTCAAAAAACGAATCATTTCATACAAAATGAAGAAGAACAGTTAAAAAAACTACTCGGATTAGATGTAGAAATCAAACTGTCTAAAAAAGATAGCGGAAAAATCATTATTGCTTTCTCAAATCAAGAAGAATACAGTAGAATTATCAACAGCCTGAAATAAGGCTGTTCTTTTATTTTTTTATCTCACAAGGTTATCCACTCTTTTTTTTAATAAAAAGCTTAATAAATCAATAGTTTCTGATTTTATCCCCAACCTGTGGATAAAACTTGATAACATTGTGGATTATTTTTCACAGCTTGTGGAAAATTCTTACTATCTATGGTAAAATAAGTTTAGCATTAAACTTTTAAATAGTAAAGGAGGAGAAAAGATTGAAAGAAAAACAATTTTGGAATCGTATATTAGAATTTGCTCAAGAAAGACTGACTCGATCCATGTATGATTTCTATGCTATTCAAGCTGAACTCATCAAGGTAGAGGAAAATGTTGCCACTATATTTTTACCACGATCTGAAATGGAAATGGTCTGGGAAAAACAACTAAAAGATATTATTGTAGTTGCTGGATTTGAAATTTATGACGCTGAGATAACTCCCCACTATATTTTCACCAAACCTCAAGATACGACCATCTCACAAGTTGAAGAAGCTCCAAATTCAACTCTTTACGACTACAGTCCAAAGTTAGCATCTATTCCTTATTCGAATACTGGATTAAAAGAAAAGTATACCTTTGATAATTTTATTCAAGGGGATGGAAATGTTTGGGCAGTATCAGCCGCTTTGGCTGTCTCTGAAGATTTGGCCTTGACCTATAATCCTCTTTTTATCTATGGAGGACCTGGACTTGGTAAGACTCACTTACTTAATGCCATTGGGAATGAAATTTTGAAGAATATTCCTGATGCGCGTGTGAAGTACATTCCTGCTGAAAGCTTTATCAACGACTTTCTTGAACATCTGAGACTGGGTGAAATGGAAAAGTTCAAAAAAACTTACCGTAGTCTTGATCTCTTGTTAATTGATGATATACAATCGCTGAGTGGAAAAAAAGTTGCAACTCAGGAAGAATTTTTCAATACTTTCAATGTTCTCCATAGCAATCAAAAACAAATTGTTCTGACTAGTGATCGTAGTCCTAAACACTTAGAGGGCCTTGAAGAAAGGCTTGTCACGCGCTTTAGCTGGGGCTTGACGCAAAACATCACACCACCTGACTTTGAAACACGTATTGCCATTTTACAAAGTAAAACAGAGCATTTAGACTACAATTTCCAAAGTGATACCCTAGAATACCTAGCTGGGCAATTTGATTCAAACGTTCGAGAACTTGAAGGAGCAATCAACGACATCACTTTAATTGCCAGAGTAAAAAAAATCAAGGATATCACTATTGATATTGCTGCAGAAGCTATTAGAGCTCGCAAACAAGATGTTAGCCAAATGCTCGTCATCCCAATTGACAAAATTCAAAATGAAGTTGGTAACTTTTATGGTGTCAGTGTCAAAGAAATGAAGGGAAGTAGACGCCTTCAAAATATTGTTTTAGCTCGTCAAGTGGCTATGTATTTATCTAGAGAACTAACAGATAATAGTCTTCCAAAAATTGGTAAGGAATTTGGTGGTAAAGATCACACAACAGTTATTCATGCCCATGCTAAAATTAAATCTTTGATTGATGAAGACGATAATTTACGCTTAGAAATTGAATCAATCAAAAAGAAAATCAAATAACTTGTGGATAACTTTTACTTTATTATCTTTTTTATCCACATTTTTTAAACAAGCCCAAAAACTTGATATGACTTGTTTAAAGTCTATTTTCCACAGATTTCACAGACTCTATTATTACTATTATCCTTCTAATACTAAAAATAAATAAAGGAGAATCCATGATTCATTTTTCAATTAATAAAAATTTATTTCTACAAGCTTTAAATACTACTAAGAGAGCTATTAGTTCTAAAAATGCCATTCCTATTTTATCAACTGTCAAAATTGACGTGACCAATGAAGGTGTTACTTTAATTGGTTCAAATGGTCAAATTTCAATTGAAAATTTTATTTCTCAAAAAAATGAAGATGCTGGTTTGTTAATTACTTCTTTAGGTTCAATTCTTCTTGAAGCTTCTTTCTTTATCAATGTTGTATCTAGTCTACCTGATGTGACTCTTGATTTTAAAGAAATTGAACAAAATCAAATTGTTTTAACGAGTGGCAAATCAGAAATTACCCTAAAAGGAAAAGATAGCGAACAATATCCACGAATCCAAGAAATTTCAGCAAGTACTCCTTTGGTTCTTGAAACAAAATTACTAAAGAAAATTATCAATGAAACAGCATTTGCTGCAAGTACACAAGAAAGTCGTCCGATTTTAACAGGTGTTCATTTTGTATTGAGTAACCACAAGGAGCTAAAAACAGTTGCGACAGACTCTCATCGTCTAAGCCAGAAAAAATTAACGCTGGAGAAAAATAGTGATGATTTTGATGTTGTAATTCCTAGCCGTTCTCTACGCGAATTTTCAGCGGTATTTACAGATGATATTGAAACTGTAGAGATTTTCTTTGCCAATAACCAAATTCTCTTTAGAAGCGAAAATATTAGCTTTTATACACGTTTGTTAGAAGGTAACTATCCTGATACAGATCGCTTGATTCCAACAGACTTTAATACTACAATTACTTTTGATGTGGTAAACTTACGCCAGTCAATGGAACGTGCTCGTCTTTTATCAAGTGCTACTCAAAATGGTACTGTGAAACTTGAAATTAAAGATGGAATTGTTAGCGCCCATGTTCACTCTCCAGAAGTTGGTAAAGTAAACGAAGAAATCGATACTGATCAGGTGACTGGTGAAGATTTGACTATTAGTTTCAACCCAACTTACTTGATTGATTCTCTTAAAGCTTTAAATAGCGAAAAAGTGACCATTAGTTTTATCTCAGCTGTTCGTCCATTTACTCTTGTGCCAGCAGACACTGATGAGGACTTCATGCAGCTCATTACACCAGTTCGTACAAATTAAGTGAAAGAGGTTGAGCCTAGCTCGCCTCTTTTATGATATAATCGAAAAAGAAAAGGAGAGTAGTATGTATCAAGTTGGAAATTTTGTTGAGATGAAAAAACCACATGCTTGTACAATCAAGTCAACTGGTAAAAAAGCAAATCGTTGGGAAATTATACGTGTTGGAGCAGATATCAAAATCAAATGCAGTAATTGTGACCATGTTGTCATGATGGGGCGCTATGATTTTGATCGAAAAATGAATAAAATTATTGACTGAGAACCCTTAGTTAGAGGGTTAGCAAGTTTTCCCTTTTTGTGTTATAATATTAGGGATTGAAATGAAAACGGAGAATGAGAAAATATGGCTTTAACAGCAGGTATCGTGGGTTTGCCAAACGTTGGTAAATCAACACTATTTAATGCAATTACAAAAGCAGGAGCAGAGGCTGCAAACTACCCATTTGCGACGATTGATCCAAACGTTGGAATGGTTGAGGTTCCAGATGAACGCCTACAAAAACTAACTGAAATGATTACTCCTAAAAAGACAGTTCCAACAACATTTGAATTTACAGATATCGCAGGGATTGTAAAAGGAGCTTCAAAAGGAGAAGGACTAGGGAATAAATTCTTGGCTAATATCCGTGAAGTAGATGCGATTGTTCATGTAGTTCGTGCTTTTGATGATGAAAATGTGATGCGCGAGCAAGGACGTGAAGACGCCTTTGTGGATCCAATTGCAGATATTGATACTATTAACCTAGAGTTGATTCTTGCTGACTTAGAATCAGTGAACAAACGATATGTGCGTGTAGAAAAGATGGCACGTACGCAAAAAGATAAAGAATCAGTAGCAGAATTCAATGTTCTTCAAAAGATTAAACCAGTCCTTGAAGATGGGAAATCAGCTCGTACAATCGAGTTTACAGATGAGGAACAAAAGGTTGTAAAAGGTCTCTTCTTGTTGACGACTAAACCAGTGCTCTATGTTGCCAATGTGGACGAGGGTGTAGTTTCAGATCCAGATTCTATCGACTATGTCAAACAAATTCGTGAATTTGCAGCGACAGAAAATGCTGAAGTAGTCGTTATTTCTGCACGTGCTGAGGAAGAAATTTCTGAGTTAGACGATGAAGATAAGCAAGAGTTTCTTGAAGCACTTGGGTTGACAGAATCAGGCGTTGACAAGTTGACTCGTGCTGCATACCATTTGCTTGGATTGGGAACTTACTTCACAGCTGGTGAAAAAGAAGTTCGCGCTTGGACCTTCAAACGTGGTATGAAGGCTCCTCAAGCAGCTGGTATTATCCACTCAGACTTTGAAAAAGGCTTTATCCGTGCAGTAACTATGTCATATGAGGATCTAGTGAAATACGGATCTGAAAAGGCTGTAAAAGAAGCTGGGCGCTTGCGTGAAGAAGGAAAAGAATATATCGTTCAAGATGGCGATATTATGGAATTCCGCTTTAATGTCTAAAAAAATTAATGAATAGTGTCAATTAGGTTGGAAAAAAATTCCAACCCTTTTGGCTTTTGAAAGGAAAAATAAATGACCAAATTACTTGTAGGATTAGGAAATCCAGGGGATAAATATTTTGAAACAAAACACAATGTTGGATTTATGTTGATTGACCAACTAGCGAAGAAACAGAATGTCACTTTTACACATGATAAGATATTTCAAGCTGACCTAGCATCCTTTTTCCTAAATGGAGAAAAAATTTATCTTGTCAAACCAACGACATTTATGAATGAAAGTGGAAAAGCGGTTCATGCTTTATTGACTTATTATGGTTTGGATATTGAAGATTTACTCATCATTTACGATGATCTTGACATGGAAGTTGGAAAGATTCGTTTAAGAGCAAAGGGATCCGCAGGTGGTCATAATGGTATCAAGTCTATTATTCAACATATAGGGACTCAGACCTTTAATCGTGTTAAGATTGGAATTGGAAGACCTAAAAATGGAATGTCAGTTGTTCACCATGTTTTGAGTACCTTTGACAAGGATGATTATATTGGTATTTTACAGTCTATTGACAAAGTTGACGATTCTGTAAACTACTATTTACAAGAGAAAAATTTTGAGAAAACAATGCAGAGGTATAACGGATAAATGGTTACCTTATTAGATTTATTCTCAGAAAATAATCAGATCAAAAAATGGCATCAAAATCTGACAAATAAGAAAAGACAANTAATACTAGGTTTATCAACGTCTACTAAGGCTCTTGCAATTGCAAGTAGTATAGAAAAAGAAGATAAGATTGTGTTATTGACGTCAACTTATGGAGAAGCAGAAGGAATTGTTAGTGATCTTCTATCTATCTTGGGTGAGGAACTTGTCTATCCATTTTTGGTAGATGACTCCCCTATGGTCGAGTTTTTGATGTCTTCACAAGAAAAAATCATTTCACGGGTTGAAGCTTTGCGTTTTTTGACTGATTCATCTAAGAAAGGGATTTTAGTTTGTAATATCGCAGCAAGTCGATTGATTTTACCGTCTCCTAATATATTCAAAGATAGTATTGTAAAAATAACAGTTGGTGAAGAATATGACCAACACGCACTTATCCATCAGTTAAAAGAGATAGGCTATCGAAAAGTTACACAAGTACAAACTCAAGGCGAATTTAGTCTGCGAGGAGATATTTTAGATATTTTTGAAATATCCCAGTTAGAACCTTACCGAATTGAGTTTTTTGGTGATGAAGTCGATGGTATTAGGTCATTTGAAGTCGAAACACAATTATCGAAAGAAAATCAGACAGAACTCACTATCTTTCCAGCTAGTGATATGCTTTTGAGAGAAAAGGATTATCAACGAGGACAGTCAGATTTAGAAAAACAAATTTCAAAAACGTTATCACCTATTTTAAAATCATACTTAGAAGAAATTCTTTCAAGTTTTCACCAAAAACAAATTCATTCTGATTCACGGAAATTTTTATCTTTGTGTTATGACAAGACATGGACTGTTTTTGACTATATTGAAAAAGATACCCCAGTATTCTTTGATGATTATCAGAAATTGATGAATCAGTATGAAGTCTTTGAAAGGGAGTTAGCACAATACTTTACAGAAGAATTACAGAGCAGTAAAGCATTTTCTGAGATGCAGTATTTTGCTGATACAGAGCAAATCTATAAAAAACAGAGTTCGGTTACCTTTTTCTCTAATCTGCAAAAGGGGTTAGGAAATCTCAAGTTTGACCAAATTTATCAATTTAATCAATATCCCATGCAAGAGTTTTTCAATCAATTTTCTTTTCTAAAAGAAGAAATTGAGCGATACAAAAAAATGAATTACACTATTATTCTTCAGTCTAGCAATTCAATGGGAAGTAAAACATTGGAGGATGTTTTAGAGGAATATCAGATTAAATTAGATTCCAGAGATAAGTCAAGTATCTGTAAAGAATCTGTAAACTTAATCGAGGGTAATCTCAGACATGGTTTTCATTTTGTAGATGAAAAGATTTTATTGATAACTGAACATGAGATTTTTCAAAAGAAATTGAAACGTCGTTTTCGAAGACAACATGTTTCGAATGCAGAGAGATTAAAAGATTACAATGAACTTGAAAAAGGGGACTACGTTGTCCATCATATCCATGGGATTGGTCAATATCTAGGGATTGAAACAATTGAAATCAAAGGGATTCACCGTGATTATGTTAGTGTTCAATACCAAAACGGGGATCAAATCTCTATCCCAGTGGAACAGATTCATCTACTGTCCAAATATGTTTCAAGTGATGGGAAAGCTCCTAAACTCAATAAATTAAATGACGGTCATTTCAAAAAAGCCAAGCAAAAAGTTAAGAACCAGGTAGAGGATATAGCTGACGATTTAATTAAACTTTATTCTGAACGCAGTCAGTTGAAGGGTTTTGCTTTCTCAGCTGATGATGAGGATCAACATGCTTTTGATGATGCCTTCCCTTATGTTGAAACGGATGATCAACTTCGTAGTGTTGAGGAAATCAAGAGAGATATGCAGGCTTCTCAACCAATGGATCGACTTTTAGTTGGGGATGTTGGTTTTGGAAAGACTGAAGTTGCTATGCGTGCAGCCTTTAAGGCAGTCAATGATCACAAACAGGTTGTCGTTCTCGTTCCGACGACGGTTTTAGCGCAACAGCACTATACGAATTTTAAGGAACGATTCCAAAATTTTGCAGTTAATATTGATGTGTTGAGTCGCTTTAGAAGTAAAAAAGAGCAGACTGAAACACTTGAAAAATTGAAAAAGGGTCAAGTTGATATTTTGATTGGAACCCATCGGGTTTTGTCAAAAGATGTTGTGTTTGCTGATTTAGGATTGATGATTATTGATGAGGAACAGAGATTTGGTGTCAAGCATAAGGAAACATTGAAAGAATTTAAAAAACAAGTAGATGTCCTGACCTTGACGGCAACTCCAATTCCTCGTACCCTTCATATGTCTATGCTGGGAATCAGAGATTTGTCTGTTATTGAAACTCCGCCGACTAATCGCTATCCTGTTCAGACCTATGTTTTGGAAAAGAATTATAGTGTCATTCGTGATGCTGTCTTACGTGAAATGGACCGTGGAGGTCAAGTTTACTATCTTTACAATAAAGTTGACACAATTGATCAGAAGGTTTCAGAATTACAGGAGTTGATTCCAGAAGCTTCGATTGGGTATGTTCACGGACAAATGAGTGAAATTCAGTTAGAAAACACTCTGTTAGACTTTATTGAAGGTCAGTATGATATTTTGGTGACGACTACCATTATTGAGACAGGGGTGGACATTCCAAATGCCAATACTTTGTTTATTGAAAATGCAGACCATATGGGATTGTCAACTTTGTATCAGTTAAGAGGAAGAGTTGGTCGTAGTAATCGTATTGCTTATGCCTACCTCATGTATCGTCCAGAAAAATCAATTAGTGAAGTCTCTGAGAAGAGATTAGAAGCGATTAAAGGATTTACAGAATTAGGCTCCGGATTTAAGATTGCTATGCGAGATCTTTCGATTCGTGGAGCAGGAAATCTTTTAGGCAAGTCTCAGTCTGGTTTCATTGATTCTGTTGGTTTTGAATTGTATTCGCAATTACTAGAGGAAGCTATTGATAAACGACATGGTAATGGGAACACAAGGACCAAAGGAAATGCTGAATTGATTTTACAAATTGATGCCTATCTTCCTGATATTTATATTTCTGATCAAAGACATAAAATCGAAATTTACAAGAAAATTCGTCAAATTGACAACCGTGTCAATTATGAAGAGTTACAGGAAGAGTTGATGGACCGCTTTGGAGAATACCCAGACGTTGTAGCCTATCTTTTAGAAATTGGTCTAGTCAAGTCATATTTGGACAAGGTCTTTGTTCAACGTGTTGAAAGAAAAGAGAATAAGATTACAGTTCAATTTGAAAAAGTTACTCAACGACTGTTTTTAGCTCAAGATTATTTTAAAGCTTTATCCGCAACAAACCTAAAAGCAGCCATAGCTGAGAATAAGGGATTAATGGAAGTTGTATTTGATGTCCGAAACAAGAAGGACTATGAAATTTTAGAAGGTCTGCTCATTTTTGGAGAAAGTTTATTAGAGATAAAAGAGTTAAAAGAAGGCAATTTCCTTTAACATTTTTCTTCTATAAAATGGATAAAAATGGTACAATAATAATTTGAGGTAATAAAAATGAGATTAGATAAATATTTAAAAGTATCAAGAATTATCAAGCGTCGTACAGTCGCAAAAGAAGTAGCGGATAAAGGCAGAATCAAGGTAAATGGAATCTTGGCAAAAAGTTCAACGGATTTGAAAGTTAATGACCAAGTTGAAATTCGCTTTGGCAATAAGTTGCTACTTGTAAAAGTACTAGAGATGAAAGATAGTACAAAAAAAGAAGATGCGGCAGGCATGTATGAAATTATCAATGAAACACGGGTAGAAGAAAATGTCTAAAAATATTGTACAATTGAATAATTCTTTTATTCAAAATGAACATCAACGCCATAGGTATTTGATACAAGAACGACAAAAGAGAAATCGTTTTATGGGTTTGGTATTGATTTTGATCATGTTGTTATTTATCTTACCAACTTTCAATTTAGCTCAGAGCTATAACCAATTACTTCAGAGACGTCAGCAATTAGAAGATTTAAAAACTCAGTATCAAACTTTGAGTGAGGAAAAGGAGAAAGAGACAGCTTTTGCTACAAAGTTGAAAGATGAAGATTACGCTGCTAAATACATGCGAGCAAAATACTATTATTCTAAGAATAGGGAAGTAGTTTATACGATTCCTGACTTGCTCCCAAGGTGATAAAATGGAAAATTTATTAGATGTAATAGAACAATTTTTGAGTCTATCGGATGAAAAGCTGGAAGAGTTGGCTGATAAAAATCAATTATTGCGTTTACAAGAAGAAAAGGAAAGGAAGAATGCGTAAGTTCTTAATTATTTTGTTGCTACCGAGTTTTTTGACCATTTCAAAAGTCGTTAGCACAGAAAAAGAAGTTGTCTATACTTCGAAAGAAATTTATTACCTTTCACAATCTGACTTTGGCATTTATTATAGAGAAAAGCTAAGTTCTCCTATGGTTTATGGAGAAGTTCCTGTCTATGCAAATGAAGATTTAGTGGTAGAATCTGGAAAATTAACTCCAAAAACAAGTTTCCAAATAACCGAGTGGCGCTTAAATAAACAGGGAATTCCAGTATTTAAGTTATCCAACCATCAATTTATTGCTGCGGACAAACGTTTTTTATACAATCAGTCAGAGGTAACTCCTACAATCAAAAAAGTATGGTTAGAATCTGATTTTAAACTGTATAACAGTCCTTATGATTTAAAAGAAGTGAAATCATCCTTATCAGCTTATTCGCAAGTTTCAATCGACAAGACAATGTTTGTAGAAGGAAGAGAATTTCTACATATTGATCAAGCTGGATGGGTAGAAAAGGAATTAACTTCTGAAGAAGATAATCGGATGAGTAAAGTCCAAGAAATGTTATCTGAAAAATATCAGAAGGATTCATTCTCTATTTATGTCAAGCAACTGACTACTGGACAAGAAGCTGGTATCAATCAAGATGAAAAGATGTATGCAGCTAGTGTTTTAAAACTCCCTTATCTTTATTATACGCAAGAAAAAATAAATGAAGGTCTTTATCAGTTAGACACGACTGTAAAATACGTATCTGCAGTCAATGATTTTCCAGGTTCTTATAAACCAGAGGGAAGTGGTAGCCTCCCTAAAAAAGAGGATAATAAAGAGTATTCTCTAAAGGATTTAATTACCAAAGTATCAAAAGAATCTGATAATGTAGCTCATAATCTATTGGGATATTACATTTCAAACCAATCTGATTCCACATTCAAATCCAAGATGTCTGCTATTATGGGAGATGATTGGGATTCAAAAGAAAAATTGATTTCTTCTAAGATGGCTGGGAAGGTTATAGAGGCAATTTATAATCAAAATGGATTTGTATTGGAGTCTTTGACTAAAACAGATTTTGATAATGAGCGAATTGCTAAAGGTGTTTCTGTTAAAGTAGCTCATAAAATTGGAGATGCGGATGAATTTAAGCATGATACCGGTGTTGTCTATGCAGATTCTCCATTTATTCTTTCTATTTTCACAAAGAATTCTGATTATGATACGATTTCTAAGATAGCCAAGGATGTTTATGAGGTTCTAAAATGAGGGAACAAGATTTTTTAAATCATTTTCTCAAGAAGGGATATTTCAAAAAACATGCTAAGGTGGTGCTTGCTCTTTCTGGTGGATTAGATTCTATGTTTCTATTCAAGGTATTATCTACTTATCAAAAAGAGTTAGAAATTGAACTGATTTTAGCTCATGTAAATCATAAGCAGAGAGTAGAATCAGATTGGGAAGAAAAGGAATTAAGGAAGTTGGCTGCTGAAGCAGAGCTTCCTATTTATATCAGTAATTTTTTAGGAGAATTTTCAGAAGCACGTGCTCGACATTTTCGTTATGATTTTTTTCAAGAGGTTATGAAAAAGACAGGTGCGACAGCCTTGGTCACTGCCCACCATGCTGATGACCAGGTGGAAACGATTTTGATGCGTTTGATTCGAGGCACTCGTTTGCGCTATCTATCAGGAATTAAGGAGAAGAAAGTAGTCGGAGAGATAGAAATCATTCGGCCCTTCTTGTATTTTCAGAAAAAAGACTTTCCTCCAATTTTTCACTTTGAAGATATATCAAATAAGGAAAACCATTATTTTCGAAATCGTATTCGAAACTCTTATTTACCAGAATTAGAAAAAGAAAATCCTCGATTTAGGGATGCAATCTTAAGTATCGGTAATGAAATTTTAGATTATGACATAGCCATAGCTGAATTATCAAAGAATATTGATGTAGAAAATTTAGAGAGGTTATTTTCATACTCTGAATCGACACAAAGAGTTTTACTTCAAACTTATCTGAATCGTTTTCCAGATTTGAATCTTACAAAAGCTCAGTTTGAAGAAGTTAGACAAATTTTAAAAACTAAAAGCCAGTATCGTCATCCGCTTAAAAATGGTTATGAATTAGTAAAAGAGTATCAACAGTTTCGGATTTGTAAAATCAGTCCTCAGTCTGATGAAAAGGAAGATGGACTTGTGTTACACTATCAAAATCAGGTATCTTACCAAGGTTATTTATTTTCCTTTGGACTTCCTTTAGAAGGTGAATTAATTCAGCAGGTACCTGTTTCACGGGAAACATCCATACACATTCGTCATCGAAAAACAGGAGATTTTTTGATTCAAAATGGGCATAGAAAAAAACTCAGACGTCTATTTATTGATTTGAAAATCCCTATGGAAAAGCGGAAATCTGCCCTGATTATTGAGCAATTTGGTGAAATTGTCTCAATTTTGGGAATTGCGACCAGTAATTTGAGTAAAAACACGAAAAATGATATAATGAACACTGTACTTTATATAGAAAAAATAGATAGGTAAAAAAATGTTAGAAAACGATATTAAAAAAATCCTTGTTTCACACGATGAAATTACAGAAGCTGCTAAAAAATTAGGTGCTCAATTAACTAAGGACTATGCAGGAAAAAATCCAATCTTAGTTGGGATTTTAAAAGGATCTATTCCTTTTATGGCTGAATTGGTTAAACATATCGACACGCATATTGAAATGGACTTCATGATGGTTTCTAGCTATCATGGTGGAACAGCAAGCAGTGGTGTTATCAATATTAAACAAGATGTGACTCAAGATATCAAAGGAAGACATGTTCTGTTTGTAGAGGATATCATTGATACAGGTCAAACTTTGAAGAATTTGCGAGATATGTTTATTGAAAGAGAAGCTGCTTCTGTTAAAATTGCAACCTTGTTGGATAAACCAGAAGGACGTGTTGTAGAAATTGAGGCTGACTATACCTGCTTTACTATTCCAAATGAGTTTGTAGTAGGTTATGGCTTAGACTACAAAGAAAATTATCGTAACCTTCCTTATGTCGGAGTATTGAAAGAAGAAGTGTATTCAAATTAGAAAGAACAATTTTTAATGAAAAAACAAAATAATGGTTTAATTAAAAATCCTTTTCTATGGTTATTACTTATTTTTTTCCTAGTTACAGGTTATCAGTATTTTAGTACCGGTAGTGTTGCAGGGAAAAGTGAGCAAATTAATTATACAGAATTGGTAAAAGAAATTACCGATGACAATGTAAAAGAATTGACTTACCAACCAAATGGCAGTGTTATCGAAGTTTCAGGTGTCTATAAAAATCCTAAAATAAGTAAAGAAGAAACAGGCATTCAGTTCTTTTCTCCTTCTGCTACAACAGTAGAGAAATTTTCAAGCATCATTCTTCCTTCAGATACGACAGTATCTGAATTGCAAAAACTTGCTTCTGATCATAAAGCGGAAGTAACTGTTAAGCATGAAAGTTCAAGTGGTATGTGGATTAATATTCTTGTATCCATTGTGCCATTCGGTATTCTTTTCTTCTTCCTATTTTCTATGATGGGAAATATGGGAGGAAATAATAGCCGTAACCCGATGAGTTTTGGACGTAGTAAGGCTAAAGCTGCAAATAAAGAAGATATTAAAGTAAGATTTTCAGATGTTGCTGGAGCTGAGGAAGAAAAACAAGAACTAGTTGAAGTTGTTGAATTCTTAAAAGATCCAAAACGATTTACAAAACTTGGAGCCCGTATTCCAGCAGGTGTCCTTCTAGAGGGACCTCCGGGAACAGGTAAGACCTTGCTTGCTAAGGCAGTCGCCGGAGAAGCAGGTGTTCCATTCTTTAGTATCTCAGGTTCTGACTTTGTAGAAATGTTTGTCGGAGTTGGAGCTAGTCGTGTCCGTTCTCTTTTTGAAGATGCCAAAAAAGCAGCACCAGCTATCATCTTTATCGATGAAATTGATGCTGTTGGACGTCAACGTGGAGTCGGTCTCGGCGGAGGAAATGACGAACGTGAACAAACCTTGAACCAACTTTTGATTGAGATGGACGGTTTTGAGGGAAATGAAGGAATTATTGTCATCGCTGCGACAAACCGTTCAGATGTACTTGACCCTGCCCTTTTGCGTCCAGGACGTTTTGATAGAAAAGTATTGGTTGGGCGCCCTGATGTTAAAGGTCGTGAAGCAATCTTGAAAGTTCATGCTAAGAACAAGCCTTTAGCAGAAGATGTTGATTTGAAATTAGTTGCCCAACAAACTCCAGGTTTTGTTGGTGCTGATTTAGAGAATGTATTGAATGAAGCTGCTTTAGTTGCTGCTCGTCGCAATAAATCGATAATTGATGCCTCAGATATTGATGAAGCAGAAGATAGAGTTATTGCTGGTCCTTCTAAGAAAGATAAGACAGTTTCACAAAAAGAACGTGAATTGGTTGCCTACCATGAGGCTGGACATACCATTGTTGGTCTAGTCTTATCGAATGCCCGTGTTGTTCATAAAGTTACTATCGTACCACGAGGCCGTGCAGGCGGTTATATGATTGCACTTCCTAAGGAAGACCAAATGCTTCTTTCCAAAGAAGATATGAAAGAGCAATTGGCTGGTTTAATGGGTGGCCGTGTAGCTGAAGAAATTATCTTTAATGTCCAAACTACGGGAGCTTCAAACGACTTTGAACAAGCGACACAAATGGCGCGTGCAATGGTTACAGAGTACGGTATGAGTGAAAAACTTGGCCCAGTACAATATGAAGGAAACCATGCTATGTTTGGTGCACAGAGTCCTCAAAAATCAATTTCAGAACAAACAGCTTATGAAATTGATGAAGAGGTTCGTTCATTATTGAATGAAGCACGAAATAAAGCTGCTGAAATTATTCAGTCAAATCGTGAAACTCACAAGTTGATTGCAGAAGCATTATTGAAATACGAAACATTGGATAGTACACAAATTAAATCTCTTTACGAAACAGGAAAGATGCCTGAAACCGTAGAAGAGGAATCTCATGCATTATCTTATGATGAAGTAAAGTCAAAAATGAATGATGAAAAATAACCCTGAGAGAGGCTTGTCCTCTCTTTTTTGTGCAGTTGAGGCAGTGTAGAGAACAGAACGGGGGAAATAACCAAATTAGCTTCTTTATTTGTTAGACTGTATCTAGAAAGGGGAACAATATGATTGAAGAATTGTATGAAGAAGTCCGAGGCATTGTATATAAGAGTAGAAAAGAATATTACTTGCATTTATGGGAGCTATCGGATTGGGATCAAGAGGGTATGATTTGCTTACATGAATTGATCAGTAGAGAAGAAGGACTAGTAGAAGATATACCACGCTTACGTAGATACTTCAAAACTAAATTCCGGAATCGGATTTTAGACTATATCCGTAAGCAGGAAAGTCAAAAACGAAGATATGATAAAGAACCCTATGAAGAAGTAGGTGAGATCAGTCATCGTATCAGTGAGGACGGTTTATGGCTAGATGACTATTATCTCTTTCATGAGACACTAAGAGATTATAGAAACAAACAAAGTAAAGAGAAACAAGAAGAGTTAGAACGCATCTTAAGAAATGAACGCTTCCGAGGGCGTCAAAGAGTACTAAGAGATTTACGTATTGTGTTTAAAGAGTTTGACATCCGTACACATTAGGAAGTCATACAAAAAAATAGGAAAAAGTTTCAAAAAGTAGTTGACAAAGGAGGAAAAGTCGGTATAATAGTAAGAGTTGAAAATAACAGCTCAGGTCCGTTGGTCAAGGGGTTAAGACACCGCCTTTTCACGGCGGTAACACGGGTTCGAATCCCGTACGGACTATGGTATGTTGCGGTTGAGGCACTTGATGAAAAAAGATTAAAAAAGTTTCAAAAAAGTGTTGACAAGCGAAAGCGGCTGTGATATACTAATATAGTTGTCACTTGAGAGAAGCGAGTGACAAAGACCTTTGAAAACTTAACCTGCCTGGTAGCGGGGGATAACTATTGGAAACGATAGCTAATACCGCATAAGAGTAGATGTTGCATGACATTTGCTTAAAAGGTGCAATTGCATCACTACCAGATGGACCTGCGTTGTATTAGCTAGTTGGTGGGGTAACGGCTCACCAAGGCGACGATACATAGCCGACCTGAGAGGGTGATCGGCCACACTGGGACTGAGACACGGCCCAGACTCCTACGGGAGGCAGCAGTAGGGAATCTTCGGCAATGGACGGAAGTCTGACCGAGCAACGCCGCGTGAGTGAAGAAGGTTTTCGGATCGTAAAGCTCTGTTGTAAGAGAAGAACGAGTGTGAGAGTGGAAAGTTCACACTGTGACGGTATCTTACCAGAAAGGGACGGCTAACTACGTGCCAGCAGCCGCGGTAATACGTAGGTCCCGAGCGTTGTCCGGATTTATTGGGCGTAAAGCGAGCGCAGGCGGTTAGATAAGTCTGAAGTTAAAGGCTGTGGCTTAACCATAGTACGCTTTGGAAACTGTTTAACTTGAGTGCAAGAGGGGAGAGTGGAATTCCATGTGTAGCGGTGAAATGCGTAGATATATGGAGGAACACCGGTGGCGAAAGCGGCTCTCTGGCTTGTAACTGACGCTGAGGCTCGAAAGCGTGGGGAGCAAACAGGATTAGATACCCTGGTAGTCCACGCCGTAAACGATGAGTGCTAGGTGTTAGACCCTTTCCGGGGTTTAGTGCCGCAGCTAACGCATTAAGCACTCCGCCTGGGGAGTACGACCGCAAGGTTGAAACTCAAAGGAATTGACGGGGGCCCGCACAAGCGGTGGAGCATGTGGTTTAATTCGAAGCAACGCGAAGAACCTTACCAGGTCTTGACATCCCTCTGACCGCTCTAGAGATAGAGCTTTCCTTCGGGACAGAGGTGACAGGTGGTGCATGGTTGTCGTCAGCTCGTGTCGTGAGATGTTGGGTTAAGTCCCGCAACGAGCGCAACCCCTATTGTTAGTTGCCATCATTCAGTTGGGCACTCTAGCGAGACTGCCGGTAATAAACCGGAGGAAGGTGGGGATGACGTCAAATCATCATGCCCCTTATGACCTGGGCTACACACGTGCTACAATGGCTGGTACAACGAGTCGCAAGCCGGTGACGGCAAGCTAATCTCTTAAAGCCAGTCTCAGTTCGGATTGTAGGCTGCAACTCGCCTACATGAAGTCGGAATCGCTAGTAATCGCGGATCAGCACGCCGCGGTGAATACGTTCCCGGGCCTTGTACACACCGCCCGTCACACCACGAGAGTTTGTAACACCCGAAGTCGGTGAGGTAACCGTAAGGAGCCAGCCGCCTAAGGTGGGATAGATGATTGGGGTGAAGTCGTAACAAGGTAGCCGTATCGGAAGGTGCGGCTGGATCACCTCCTTTCTAAGGATAAGGAACTGCGCATTGGTCTTGTTTAGTCTTGAGAGGTCTTGTGGGGCCTTAGCTCAGCTGGGAGAGCGCCTGCTTTGCACGCAGGAGGTCAGCGGTTCGATCCCGCTAGGCTCCATTGGTGAGAGATCACCAAGTAATGCACATTGAAAATTGAATATCTATATCAAATAGTAACAAGAAAATAAACCGAAAACGCTGTAGTATTAATAAGAGTTTATGACTGAAAGGTCAAAAAATAAGGTTAAGTTAATAAGGGCGCACGGTGGATGCCTTGGCACTAGGAGCCGAAGAAGGACGTGACAAACGACGATATGCCTTGGGTAGCTGTAAGTAAGCGATGATCCAGGGATTTCCGAATGGGGGAACCCAACAGGTACTACCTGTTACCCGCATCTGTTAAGGATGTGAGGAGGAAGACGCAGTGAACTGAAACATCTAAGTAGCTGCAGGAAGAGAAAGCAAAAGCGATTGCCTTAGTAGCGGCGAGCGAAACGGCAGAAGGGCAAACCGAAGAGTTTACTCTTCGGGGTTGTAGGACTGCAATGTGGACTCAAAGATTATAGAAGAATGATTTGGGAAGATCAGCCAAAGAGAGTAATAGCCTCGTATTTAAAATAGTCTTTGTACCTAGCAGTATCCTGAGTACGGCGGGACACGAGAAATCCCGTCGGAATCTGGGAGGACCATCTCCCAACCCTAAATACTCCCTAGTGACCGATAGTGAACCAGTACCGTGAGGGAAAGGTGAAAAGCACCCCGGGAGGGGAGTGAAATAGAACCTGAAACCGTGTGCCTACAACAAGTTCGAGCCCGTTAATGGGTGAGAGCGTGCCTTTTGTAGAATGAACCGGCGAGTTACGTTATGATGCGAGGTTAAGTTGAAGAGACGGAGCCGTAGGGAAACCGAGTCTGAATAGGGCGAATTAGTATCATGACGTAGACCCGAAACCATGTGACCTACCCATGAGCAGGTTGAAGGTGCGGTAAGACGCACTGGAGGACCGAACCAGGGCACGTTGAAAAGTGCTTGGATGACTTGTGGGTAGCGGAGAAATTCCAAACGAACTTGGAGATAGCTGGTTCTCTCCGAAATAGCTTTAGGGCTAGCGTCGACATTAGAGATTCTTGGAGGTAGAGCACTGTTTGGGTGAGGGGTCCATCCCGGATTACCAATCTCAGATAAACTCCGAATGCCAATGAATTATGGTCGGCAGTCAGACTGCGAGTGCTAAGATCCGTAGTCGAAAGGGAAACAGCCCAGACCACCAGCTAAGGTCCCAAAATAATTGTTAAGTGGAAAAGGATGTGGGGTTGCACAGACAACTAGGATGTTAGCTTAGAAGCAGCTATTCATTCAAAGAGTGCGTAATAGCTCACTAGTCGAGTGACCCTGCGCCGAAAATGTACCGGGGCTAAAACAATTTACCGAAGCTGTGGATACCTTTATAGGTATGGTAGGAGAGCGTTCTATGTGTGATGAAGGTGTACCGTGAGGAGTGCTGGAACGCATAGAAGTGAGAATGCCGGTATGAGTAGCGAAAGACAGGTGAGAATCCTGTCCACCGTAAGACTAAGGTTTCCAGGGGAAGGCTCGTCCGCCCTGGGTTAGTCGGGACCTAAGGAGAGACCGAAAGGTGTATCCGATGGACAACAGGTTGATATTCCTGTACTAGAGTATGTAGTGATGGAGGGACGCAGTAGGCTAACTAAAGCAGACGATTGGAAGTGTCTGTCTAAGCAGTGAGGTGTGAACTGAGTCAAATGCTTAGTTCTATAACATTGAGCTGTGATGGGGAGCGAAGTTTAGTAGCGAAGTTAGTGACGTCACACTGCCAAGAAAAGCTTCTAGCGTTTAAACATACTCTACCCGTACCGCAAACCGACACAGGTAGTCGAGGCGAGTAGCCTCAGGTGAGCGAGAGAACTCTCGTTAAGGAACTCGGCAAAATGACCCCGTAACTTCGGGAGAAGGGGTGCTGACTTTACGTCAGCCGCAGTGAATAGGCCCAAGCAACTGTTTATCAAAAACACAGCTCTCTGCTAAATCGTAAGATGATGTATAGGGGGTGACGCCTGCCCGGTGCTGGAAGGTTAAGAGGAGTGCTTAGCGGTAACGCGAAGGTATGAATTGAAGCCCCAGTAAACGGCGGCCGTAACTATAACGGTCCTAAGGTAGCGAAATTCCTTGTCGGGTAAGTTCCGACCCGCACGAAAGGCGTAATGATTTGGGCACTGTCTCAACGAGAGACTCGGTGAAATTTTAGTACCTGTGAAGATGCAGGTTACCCGCGACAGGACGGAAAGACCCCATGGAGCTTTACTGCAGTTTGATATTGAGTGTCTGTACCACATGTACAGGATAGGTAGGAGTCTATGAGATCGGGACGCCAGTTTCGAAGGAGACGTTGTTGGGATACTACCCTTGTGTTATGGCCACTCTAACCCAGATAGGTGATCCCTATCGGAGACAGTGTCTGACGGGCAGTTTGACTGGGGCGGTCGCCTCCTAAAAGGTAACGGAGGCGCCCAAAGGTTCCCTCAGAATGGTTGGAAATCATTCGCAGAGTGTAAAGGTATAAGGGAGCTTGACTGCGAGAGCTACAACTCGAGCAGGGACGAAAGTCGGGCTTAGTGATCCGGTGGTTCCGTATGGAAGGGCCATCGCTCAACGGATAAAAGCTACCCTGGGGATAACAGGCTTATCTCCCCCAAGAGTTCACATCGACGGGGAGGTTTGGCACCTCGATGTCGGCTCGTCGCATCCTGGGGCTGTAGTCGGTCCCAAGGGTTGGGCTGTTCGCCCATTAAAGCGGCACGCGAGCTGGGTTCAGAACGTCGTGAGACAGTTCGGTCCCTATCCGTCGCGGGCGTAGGAAATTTGAGAGGATCTGCTCCTAGTACGAGAGGACCAGAGTGGACTTACCGCTGGTGTACCAGTTGTCTTGCCAAAGGCATCGCTGGGTAGCTATGTAGGGAAGGGATAAACGCTGAAAGCATCTAAGTGTGAAACCCACCTCAAGATGAGATTTCCCATGATTTTATATCAGTAAGAGCCCTGAGAGATGATCAGGTAGATAGGTTAGAAGTGGAAGTGTGGCGACACATGTAGCGGACTAATACTAATAGCTCGAGGACTTATCCAAAGTAACTGAGAATATGAAAGCGAGCGGTTTTCTTGGTTTGAATAGATATTCAATTTTGAGTAGGTATTACTCAGAGTTAAGTGACGATAGCCTAGGAGATACACCTGTACCCATGCCGAACACAGAAGTTAAGCCCTAGAACGCCGGAAGTAGTTGGGGGTTGCCCCCTGTGAGATATGGAAGTCGCTTAGCT
>NZ_RJOG01000029.1:0-17933 GCF_003942965.1 Streptococcus mitis
TAGCTTCTTGCTGTTTAGAAAAATAATTAGCTAAATACCAAATGATAATAATTTTTAAGTACTCAGCAGGTTGAATCGTTAATGGTCCTACAGAAATCCATCCATAAGCTCCATTAACTCGTATCCCAACTAGACGAGCTAAAACTAATAGAATCATTTCAACAAATATAACTAGCCTAATCAGGCTATCATTTCTTAAAAGATCTAATTTAAATTTATAGATGACGACAATTAATATTAAACTAAGTATCCAAAAAAAACCTTGGTTCCGAACCAATTGCAAGGCACTTTTGCCTTCTTGAATTAATGTAGCACTAGTAGTCGAATAAACAACTATTAAGCCCAGAATCGATAACAGTAAGTAAGGAATCAGGATGGAAAAGTTTAACAGATGCCTTTTGCTAATTTTCATATCTCTCACTCTAATACGGATAGAGACCTACTTATCTCTAAATTCCGTTTATTTTCTAGTTTTGATTGCTATTATACCATTTTTTCCGAAAGAAAAAAACTCTTACCCTTAAGATAGAAGATTTTCTCATAAGAAAAAGAGCACTTGGCTCTTTTCTGTTTTATTNTTTTGAAGAACTACTTGAGCTTGAATCGCCACCACCGATATATTGGGTAAAGATATTTTGGAAGGCTTGGTCTTTAACCTTGATATTGGCTGCTTGCAATTCTTTTCCGACAATACTTTGAACAAATGATGCATCATTTTGTTTTTGAGTCAAGATAACAGTTTTCAATTTTTCTTTGTAGTCATCGATATTAGATGACTTTTCTGTTTTCTTAATGAGTTTTACAATGTAATATTGACTGCTGTATGCTTGAGTACCAGTAGCTGTAATGACATCAGAAATGCCGTTAACATCCAAGGCAAAAGCTGCTTTCTTAACTTGATCTGGTACTTCTGTTGAAGCTGAATCAAAAGTGATTTCACCACCATTCGCTTTGGTTTTCTCATCAGTTGAGTTATCTTTAGCTAATTGAGCAAAGTCTGCATCACTAGCCTTAGCTTTTTCAAGAATTTCTTTAGCCTTATCTTCATTATCAAAACGAATAATTTGAGCAGTTACGTCCGGAGTATAATTCTCAAATGCTTTCTTATACGCTTCATCAGTTAATTCAGCTTCTGCAGCCTTTTTAACTGCAAATTCAACTAATTTACTTGTACGAATTTGTGCTTTACGTGTTTCAAGAGTCATACCTGATTGTGATAAGACACGTTGGTAATTCTCACCATATTGTTTTTCTTCTCCAGAAATGATATCATCGATTTCTTTGTCATCTACTTCTGAGCCATATTGTTTCTCAAATACTTTCTGGATGGTCAAATTTAACAAAACTTGTTGAGCTGAAGGATTGCTCTTCACTTGCTCATAAAATTGATGTTCTGTGATGACATCCCCTTTCATGCTGATAAGGTCTGCACCTTCTGAACCTTTCGAACAAGCTGCTAAAGTTGCTACTGATAATAGTGTAATGGCACCTGCCAATAGTTTTTTCTTCATGTCTACTCCTTTGAGATAAGTGTTACCCTATCTATTTTACTATATTTTCTTAAATTTTTCTGAAAATCATTCGCTGTCAGTCAATTGAACATCTGCTACATTTTTACGAAGCATGAGAATGCCGTCCCCCAGAGGTACTAATGTTGCGGTGAGTCCTGAATTGTCTAAGGTTGCATCAAATAGTCTTTGAAGTCCTCTGTAAATAGTTCGCTGACCTCGACGAACTTCCATAATGTCCTTGGCAACATCACCACCTTGGAAAATATCATCCAAGACAACCACACCTCCAACATCCAAATGTTTGAGGATTTCTGGCAGAAAAACGATGTATTTAGACTTGGCTGAATCCATAAAGACGAAATCATAGGACTCTGTCAAGGTAGATAAGACATCTACCGCATCTCCTTCTAGGAGCGTAATTTGCTTGCGACTGTCAAACTGGGCGAAATTTTCCTTGGCAAATCCAATCATCTCTGGATTGCGGTCAATGGTTGTAATCTTTGCCTTTGGAACATGTTCCGCCATCAAGAGGGCTGAAAAACCGATAGCCGTCCCAATTTCCAGAATGTTTTTAGGTTGTATGGTTTCCATGAGAAAACGGAAATAAGCAACCGTTTCATGGGGAATAATGGGAATATTTTCCTTACGGGCAAAGTCTTCCAATTCTTTCAAAGATCCTGTGACTTGCTTTTGGCGCTGACGCATCAAGTCTACAATTTCTTCCTTGACGACAGGGCGACGCATGTTATGGTTGGCATTTTTACTATACGATTCAACCATCTTATGCCAATCCCAATTTTTCAACAAGGGCTTCAAACTCATTCAAACGACGTTCGAAGACAGCAAAGGCATCGTTTAGGTAATCTTCCTTCTCCATATCAACACCAGCTTTTGTCATGACATTAAGTGGATAGTCAGACTTACCTGCCTTGAGGTAGTCGATATAACGGTCACGGTCTTCTTGACTACCATGGACAATCTTTTCAGCCAAAGCTGAAGCTGCTGCAAAACCTGTTGAATATTGGTATACATAGTAGTTATAGTAGAAGTGTGGAATACGTGCCCATTCGTATTGGATTTCAGGATTGTCTTCCTTACTCAAACCATAATACTCTTGGTTCAAGTCTGCGTAGAGTTTATTTAGGAAATCGCTTGTCAAGACCTCCCCGTTTTGGTCTGCTTGGTGGATCGCGTGTTCAAACTCAGCAAATTGAGTTTGGCGGAAAACTGTTCCACGGAAACCGTCTAGGAAGTTATTGAGAATAGCAAAGCGCGTTGCATCATCTTCCACTTCTTCCAATAATTTCTCCGTCAAGATATTTTCATTGGTAGTTGATGCAATCTCAGCCAAGAAGATAGAATAATCTCCGTAAACATAAGGCTGCGTTTCACGAGTATAGCTGGAATGCATACTATGACCTGTTTCATGAACAAGGGTAAAAAGATTGTCTAGATTGTCCTGCCAGTTAAGAAGCATGAAGGCATTGGTATCGTAAGAGCCACCAGAGTAGGCACCTGAACGCTTGCCCTGATTTTCGTAAACATCAATCCAACGCTCCCTGAAGGCACGTTTAACACGGCTCAAGTAATCCTCACCCAAGACCGCCAAGGCATCTTCTGCTTTTTTCAAGGCTTCTTGGTAGGTAAAACTATACTCAACAGATGAAAGCGGTGTGTAGACATCGTACATCTTGAGGTCTGAAATCCCCAAAATCTTTGAACGAAGCTCAAGGTAACGATGCAAGAGGGGCAAATGCTTGCGAACTGCTGCTACCAAATTGTCATAAACACTTTCTGGAACAAAATTTGCTGCAAGGGCTGCATGACGAGCACTCTTGTAGTTGCGAACTTTTGCACGATAGTTTTGAACTTTAACATTTGTTTGTAAGGTTTTAGCATAAGTATGTTGGAATTGCTCATAAGTTGCATAAAGAGCTTGATAAGCACCACGACGCACCTCACGATTTTTAGACTCCATCAGACGTGTGTAAGTCCCATGAGAGAGCTGCACTTCCTTACCATCATCGTCGAGGACATAAGGGAACACAATATCCGCATTGTCCAAGATAGCGAAGGTTTCACTTGCCGAACCAAAGATTTCCCCAGCTCCAGCTAATAATTCTTCTTCACGTTGTGAAAGAACGTGTTCCTTGCCTTGCAAAAGCTTGTCAAAATAGTGTTGATAAACCTGCAATTTTGGTTGAGCTTCTAAAAAGTCAGCATACTGCTTTTCGCTGATTTCCATAAATTCAGGTTCATAGAATGAAAAAGCTTGGTCTAGCTGGCTGTAGAGAGTCATTGCCTTGGCATAGTACTCTTGGTACTTGGCTTCACGTGTGTCCTGGTCATTTTTCATATGAGCATAAACGTAAAGCTTCTCCATTTGGCGTTCCATTTCAAGAGAAAATTCAGTAATTTCTAGTAGGCTATCCGCACTATCCAAGAGATGACCTTCATACTGGGCTACTTTCTCCAATTGTTCTGTTAAATCTTTTAAGGCTTCTTCCCAAGCCTGGTCAGTTGGGTAAATTGTTGATAGATCCCATGTATCTTTTTCATTTATTTCATTTCTTTGTAATACCATTAGATTCCTCCATCCTTTCTATTTTACCATATTTTTCAAGAAATATTGCTGATAAAAGGCTGGTGGATAAAGCTTTTGCCAATCATTTTGAGGATTTTGTTGATAATAGGTTTGAAAATACTGATAATAGCGAATCAAATCTTGCTCAATTTGGCAAAAATCACCTACTAGTGGTCGAATTTGTGGATACCATTCTTTTAGTCCATAAGTCAGGAGATTTTCTCCCTTTTGATATGCTTCTGCTTGTTCTTTCATCCAAAAAGGATTTTGATAATACAGTTGTTGCCGGATATAGCGACAGATGTCCTTGTCCTGGGAAACGGTAAAATGCGATATTTTTTGTTTCTTATAGGGAAGACGTAATATCTCCAGTAGACTACCGTGACCATAGGGAAATTCCTTAATCTGATAATGGAGTTTCCCGCGAAGATCTTGGTGAATCAGGTATTTGAGTCTTAAAACTTGTTTTTCCTTGTCTAATTCCCAAATATAAAAGCCCATATTTTGACTGAAATAGAGAAACCCTTGTTGCAGACGAGTCAACCGCTCCTTGAGCCACAGTTTTTGACCCAGCAACCACAGTACTTGGTAACCCTGACTACGATAGCCCTCACTACGCTCTTTAAGAACTTTCTGAGGCAAGGGACTACACTGAACTTCTAGAGCTAGATTTCCATTTACAAATACATCCGCAATCTGTTTAAGCTCTGGAAGAGGGTATTCTAATTGTACCTCTGCCTCTTTTTTCAACCACTGATAGAGGACTTCCTTATTTGCCAAGTGTTCTGGGCTTTCATTTTCAAATGAAAAATCACAGTCTTTTAGGGATTTGTGGGCAAAATGGGTCCGTACACTTGATCCTTGACGCAAACGGAGCTGGCCTCCACAAGCTGGGCAGGTGTATGCTTGCTTCTCAAGTTTATCCTCTAACACATTTACCAATTCTCCCCTAGCATCTCTCGCAACAAACATGATTTCTCTCCTTTTCTATATTATTCGTAAAAAAGAAAAAGATCAGGAAATTTCCTAATCTTCATTCATGTTTATTTGATTTTTTTAGCTAGCATGGTCGCAAAGCGTAGTTGAATACGATTGCCATTCTCGTCGCGACGGTGCAAATGGCCTGGATTTTCATTGTACTTAACCAATTCCCATTCCTTGTAATAGTCTGCCAATTCCCCTTCTTTAAAGGTAAATGGGAAGTTCACAGAGCAAGGGTAATCTTCCGTATCCATGGCACAAACGATAAGATTATAACCACCGACCGTGGTATGCTCCTGCATATTTTTGATAATTGCAGGAATGCAGTCTGCTTGCAAAAACATCAAAACAACTGTCGATACGATGAAATCATACACTTGCCCAATGCTAGCTGAATTGATATCGTAAAGACCAACAGGCATATCTAGGTCTTCCTGCTCAACAATGCTTTGCAAGATTTCAAGGGCCAGTTCATTTTGATCTACAGCTGTCACATCAAAACCTTGCTGGGCTAGAAAGAGTGCATTACGACCTTGACCACAGCCCAAGTCCAAGGCTTTCCCTGGTTTTACTGTCTGCATTGCCTCTAGGACCTCTGAATGAACAGGATTGGTATTGTATTTCTTAGGAAAATAATCCTCAGGTTTACAATAAAACTCCAAATACCATTCCACATCGTCTGTAGCAGCCTCTACTCGGTGCCAGGCTTGTGGTTGTGCCATGGGATTGTCGGCTCCTGCTTCAAAGAGGTGCTCAGCTAAAACCTCACCATCTTCTGTCAATTCAATAAACTTGAGAGCTCCCTTCAAGACAGTAATTTTCCCCCAAGTCCCAACCTTGGTATTGTGCTTTTGCTGAACAGCCTCTGGCATGGTCTCTTTAGTCCACAAAGGCATGCGTTTATAGGCAACTAGTTTTTCCATCTTCATTCCTCTTTTTATCGCTGATTAACAGCTTTCATCACGCGCGCAATATCGCGATTCTGCTCACGACGTTTGATAGACTCCCGTTTGTCATAGTCATGCTTCCCTTTGGCAAGTCCTAAAAGAAGCTTGGCATAGCCATCTTTGATATAGACTTTAAGGGGAACCAGAGTCATTCCTGTCCCTTTAGTCTCTTGTTCCAACTTTTGGATTTGCTTCTTATGGAGCAGGAGTTTGCGACGACGTTCTGGTTCCTGGTTCCAGATATTGCCCTCTTCGTAAGGAGCGATATGAACATTGCTCAACCAGACTTCTCCATTTTTTACTTGGGCAAAGCCATCCTTGAGATTGATTCGAGCTGCTCGCACACTCTTGATTTCAGTTCCAGTCAGGACCATCCCTGCCTCTAGCGTATCTACGATTGTATAGTCGTGACGCGCCTTTTTATTTTGTGCGACGACCTTTCCCTCGCCCTTTGCCATGTTTGGCTCCTTTCTTAGCTACTTCCTTATAAAAAGGTTTCTTTCCTTTTTTCTTCTTGTCTTTTTGTGAATGCTTACGTTTATCATTTGAGCGTCCTGATTTTCTCTTGTCTTCCTTCTTCTCTGAACGACGATTTGAACCACGCCCTCTGTCTTTGCGACCAGCTTGTTTCAAGCCTTTTTCAATCACATCAAACTCACTTGGGATGTAAGAGAAGTCAATTTCACCCGTCATCTTGTCGGCTCTTTCAACTCGGATACGGATTTGCTGACCTACACGGAAGGTTATACCCGATTTCTCCCCACGCAGGGTCAAATCACGCTCATTGAAATGATAAAATTCAGGTAAATTAGTGATGTGAATCAAGCCTTCAACCGTGTTTGGCAATTCAACAAAGAGACCAAATTTGACGATACTGGACACAACCGCATCATACTCTTCACCAACGTATTCTTCCATGTACTCAGCCTTTTTCATAGCTTCGACCTCACGTTCTGCCTCGATGGCACGACGCTCACGGTTGGAAGACTGGGTCGCAATCTCTGGAATCACTTGCTCAAAATGCTCGGCTATTTCCTTAGAACGACCATAGTCACGAATCATACGGTGAACAAGAAGGTCTGGATAACGACGAATTGGGCTGGTAAAGTGAGTGTAATAGTCGGCAGCAAGTCCATAGTGGCCATGATTGTGCTCTGAATAGCGAGCCTGCTGCATGGAACGGAGAAGCATCATGGACAATACATCCGCATAAGGTTCTCCCTCAACAGTACGCATGATGTCTTGAAGTGCCTCCTGGCTAATCTCACTGGCAGTCCCATAAATGCGCAAGCCAAAACTTGAAGCATAATCAATAAACTTCTGAACCTTTTCAGCCTTTGGCTCTTCGTGAATTCGATAGATGAAAGGCAAATCCAACTTGCTGAAATGCTCGGCAACTGTTTCATTGGCCATCAACATAAAAGACTCAATCATGCGCTCGGCAATACCACGCTGACGAAGAACAATATCAACAGGCTTACCTTGTTTATCCACTAAAATCTTAGCTTCATTGGTGTCGAAATTGAGGGCACCACGTTTCACACGCATGTTTTCTAGCCTTTCATGAAGCTTGGCCATAAGCTCGATACTTGGAACAATTTTCTGATACTCTTGTCTCTTTTCCTCGTCGCCAGCTAGGATATCATTGACATCGCTATAGGTCATACGAAAACTTGTCTTGATAACCGTTTGTGTGATAGTATAGTTGACCACACGGCCATGCTTATCAATCTCCATAATGGCAGATTGGGTCAGACGGTCAACTTGAGGATTGAGGGAACAGATACCATTTGACAGTCGTTCTGGAAGCATTGGCACCACTCGGTCTGTCACATAGACAGAAGTCGCGCGGTTAAGGGCTTCCTTGTCAAGGGCAGAACCCTCAGTCACATAGTAGGAAACATCTGCGATATGAACACCAAGCTCCAGATTTCCATTTTTCAAGGCCTTGATATGCACCGCATCGTCCAAGTCCTTGGCATCCGCACCGTCAATGGTAAAGGTAATCTCATCTCTCAAATCCAGACGACCTTCCATATCTTTTTGAGACGGAACATCAGGCACACTTTCTGCTTCCTTGATAACAGCTTCAGGAAACTCGGATACAATGTCCATTGATTCCAAAACCTCAAGAACATCAATTCCGACATCCGTTGAATGACCCACCACATCGAGGACACTAGCGACAAAGAAATCATGTTTCTTGCTTGGGTATTTATCGATAAAGACCTTGAGAACTTCTGTTCCCTCTAGTTTAAGGGCTGGTTTCTTAACATAGATCGGTTGGCTGATTTTCTGGTTTTTCGAACGGATGTAGCCTGCATACTTAGGCTTTTCCTGATCTAGAACGATTTGACCGACAACGGTTGTCAAACTGTGTTCTAAGATATCAATAATTTTTGCTTCGGCAGCTATTCCCTTGTTGCGGTCAGCGACTTTTTTGATGACGACCTCAACGGCATCACCATCAATAGCATAGTTGACATCATTTTTCCCTACAAAAAGGTCGTCCTCCTCGCCTTCCAGACTAACAAAGCCAAAGCCATTTTTATGGGCATGAAAAACCCCCTTGAGAGTAATCTCATGTTTTTTCTTGACTTCCAAAGTCAAAGTTCCATCTTCTTCAA
The DNA here is from genome assembly GCF_003942965.1 of Streptococcus mitis. Lineage (GTDB taxonomy): Bacteria > Bacillota > Bacilli > Lactobacillales > Streptococcaceae > Streptococcus > Streptococcus mitis_BH. The sequence continues at coordinate 8,651 of NZ_RJOG01000029.1, forward strand.
AGCGAATCTGGTGCTTTCTTTCCATTAGGGACAAGGTTTTAATCAACTCACGAAAATCCTTGGAACCGTCTTTTTCCAAAGCCTGAGCCAAGTCATTGACAGTTACCTTTCCCTTGTCTTGTAAATATTCTTTTATTCTATCTTTCATATTTTCTTTCTAGATTTTTTATTTTCTTTTACTGTAAAACCTTCTCAAATATCTTTTAAAAATAAAAAGAGGCAAAGACCTAGTCCTGCCCATTATTTTCTTATCTACTTGATAATACCGTCAATGCTAAGGCAATGGCCAGCCAGAAAAAGACTAAAATCCCTGTCAAACGCTGCATTACAGCTTCAAAACCGCGTGCTTTACTGCGTTCAAACAAATCACCTGAGCTGGCATCAAATACATTGCTGGATTGGTTTTTGGTTGGTTGCATGAAAATTGCAATCACAATCACAACAGATAATACTAATAAAATGGTTAATAATAGGTTATACATATCAAACTCCTTAAAATCCCTATTATTTTACCATAAAATCTACTTAGATTCAAGATGTAGGGTTACTTTTCTTTCCTTGGGACAATACTTTAAAACCTCAATCTTGTCTGGATGGGTTTTTGAATTTTTACTGGTTAGGTAATTGATACTGCCACAAGAGGAGCATTTGAGATTAATTTTTACTCGCACTAGATTTCCTTTACTTTTAATAATGTTCGAAATTGAAGAAGGTTAAAGAGACAACTAAAGGCAACACAAAGGCTTGTCGCATAAAAGACTGCATGGTAGCCAAATTGACCTGCTACTGCAGAACCTGCCATAGGCCCAACGACACCCCCCAGATAAAAGAATACCTGATTAAAGGCAAAGACCCTCGAAATACCAGATTTGGGAGTCATTTTGCTGAGTAGCGCATTGACCCCAGGTATCAGCGCACCGGTTCCCAGGCCAAAGAGGAAACGATAAAGGCCTAGTTGAAGGGGGCTAGAGGCATTGGCACAGAGGAGATAGATGATGACTGAATAAAACTGGGCTACAACCAAGAGGCGATGGTTGCCCACCTTGTCACCTAGCTTTCCCATGACTCCTGCACTCATCATACTGGAAAATCCCATACTGGATACAATCAAACCAGATACAAAAAGAAGATTCTCTGTCTGGCCTAAGTCGCGTACATACAGAGCTAAGATAGGGCCGATTGATTGGGCTGAAAATTGGATGACAAAACTGGTCAGAAAGAGGTTGACCAAAAGATAGGGATATTTAACTGATGTAAATAATTCCTTTGTTGGGATGGCCTTTTCCTTGGCTACTGGTTGAAAATCTTCCTTGATAAAGCAAATAGTCAAAACAGCGGCTAAGAACAGAAAACTACCAACCAGTAAGAAAACAGTACGAATTCCAAATAATTCTGCGATAAAGCCACCAATAAAGGGACCAGTTAGAGTACCTGCAACTACGCCTGTAGACAAAGTACCTAAGGCAGAGCCTGATTTCTCCTTGGGAACCTGACTTGCTATCAAGGCTGTGGCATTAGGAACAAATCCTGCAAATATACCGTTTAATAAACGAAGAAAGATTAACCAATAGATATTTGGTACAAAAGCCAATCCCCCCATAGTAATGGTCATGGCCATGCCTGCTCGAATCATCATGGGTTTTCGACCGTATTTGTCAGCAAGAATACCCCAGATAGGAGAAAAGAGCGACGCAGAAATAGCAGAGACAGAAATAGCTAAGCCTGCATAAAAAGCGACTTGCTCACTCCCTACACCTAGATTTTCCACAAAGATGGGCATAAAAGGCACAACTAAGGAAATACTGGCTCCTGTCAGAAAATTACCAAACCAGGCAATGCGCAGATTATCCTTCCAGTTAATCTCTGTCATCTTGCCTACCTCCCTCAATCAGGGAGAACACCTGAGTAAGAAGCTGGTCTTGATTTCCATTGTTGTTTAAAACATGGCTGGCCAAATCTTTCTTTTTCTCTAAAGGCCACTGGGCTGCCAGACGAGACTCGGCTTCATCTTTGGACAAGTGGTCCCTTTTCATTAAGCGTTCTACTTGGACATCTCGGTTCACATAGACCAACCAAGTCTCATCAAACCAAGAGACGTAGTCCTGCTCAAAAAGTAGGGGAATATCCATGAAGAAAATCTCTTCTGTCTGAGCCAACTGGTCTCTCAACGTAGCTAGTTCCTCACGGATAATCTTTCCTTGGATTTGCTTAGACCATTCTCGTTCTTCAGGATTTGAAAAGATAAGACTAGCTAGGAGAGGGCGATTAAGTTCTCCGTTTTCAAGGATGATTTCTTGCCCAAAGTGCTGGACTAGAGCCTGAAACAGACGACCACCAGGTTTCTGTAGTTGGTGGACGACTGCGTCGGCATCCACTACTTGAAAGCCTTGCTTTCTTAGAAAATTTGTCACAGTTGACTTACCAGAGGCAATTCCCCCAGTGATTCCAATGATTTTTCCCATCAGCCTCTCCTTTGGCACTGAGGACAAAAGTGAGTTCCTCGTCCGCCTAGTTGGATTTTCTCAATGATGGTGCCACAACGAGAACATTCTTGACCAGCCTTGTCATAGACCTGATGAAAATCTTGCATGGTTCCATCTTCCCCAAAGGCATTGGTATAGGTCCGAATGGTTGATCCACCTTTTTCAACAGCCTGTCCCAATACAGCAATGGTCTGGTCATGAATAGCTGTCGCTTCTGCTGCTGTCAAAGTCTGGGAAGGTCTAGCCGGATGAACCTGAGCTCGCCAGAGAACCTCATCCGCATAGATATTGCCAAGGCCAGCTACCAAGGTTTGGTCTAATAAGTGAGATTTGATAGGCTTTTTAGATTTGGATAGAGCAGCTTTAAATATCTGTAAATCAAAGTCTTGTTCGCTTGGTTCAGGACCTAATTTTTTAGAAATAAAGTAAGCGTCTAAAAGGTCAGGAACCAAGAGTTCCATAGTACCAAACTTGCGAACATCCTCATAAACAAGCGTGCCACCATCTTCAAACTGAAAAAAAACATGGGCATGCTTGCGTTCAGGTACTTGGTCTGGATAGTAAAAATACTTGCCCTCCATGCGCAAATGGGAAATCAAGACCTTGTCAGTCAGGTAGAAAATCAAATATTTGCCCCGACGTTCCATTGACTCAACAATCTGACCAGGCACTTCCTTTTGAAACTCGTCCAAATCCGTCTTAATCATCTTGGGATAGCGAATATCAATGCTAGAAATCTTCTTACCCAGAATCAATTTTTCTAAGCCACGACGAACGGTTTCAACCTCAGGTAATTCAGGCATAAGTCCTCCTTCTGTAAAAACAAGAAGCAGGCATGAGCCCACCTCTACTTAGTATTCTTTTTCATTATAGCCAAAGTCAGCTAAATCTAGCTTTTTATCGCGCCAGTTTTTCTTGACCTTGACCCAGGTTTCTAGGAAGACCTTGTCTCCTAGCATGAGTTCAATATCACGACGGGCCATGCTACCAATTTTCTTAAGCATAGCGCCACCTTTACCGATGATAATCCCTTTTTGGCTATCGCGCTCGACCATGATGGTTGCACGGATATGAACCTTGTCTGTCTCTTCATCTCGTTTCATAGAATCCACTACTACTGCAACAGAATGCGGAATCTCTTCACGAGTTAGGTGCAAGACTTTCTCGCGAACCATTTCTGAAACCAAGAAACGCTCTGGATGGTCTGTGATTTGATCAGACGGGAAATATTGGAAACCTTCATCTAGATTTTCACTCAAAATATCCACAAGACGAGAGACGTTATTCCCTTGAAGAGCTGAGATTGGAACGATTTCCTTAAAGTCCATCTGATTTCGGAAATCATCAATCTGAGACAAAAGCTGGTCTGGATGAACCTTATCGATCTTATTCACCACCAAAATCACAGGAACCTTGGCAGCCTTAAGACGCTCGATAATCATATCGTCCCCCTTACCACGCGCTTCATCCGCAGGTACCATGAAAAGAACGGTGTCCACTTCGCGAAGGGTACTATAGGCAGACTCAACCATGAAATCTCCGAGAGCTGTTTTAGGCTTGTGAATCCCTGGTGTGTCGATAAAGACAATTTGCTCCTTATCAGTCGTGTAAATTCCCATGATTTTGTTGCGCGTTGTCTGCGCCTTGTCACTCATGATGGCAATCTTTTGCCCCATGACATGATTTAAAAAAGTTGACTTCCCAACATTGGGACGTCCTAAAATGGCTACAAAGCCTGATTTAAAAGTCATAATTTCCTCTTGCTATTTAAAATAATAAATCCCAGATTCGTGGGAGAAAAATCAATGCGCCTGTTAAGGCTGCGAAAAGAGAGACCACTAATACCGCGCCAGCCGCCATATCCTTGGCATTTTTAGCCAGCATGGAAAAGTGATAGTGACTGGCCAAATCTACCACATTTTCAATAGCAGAGTTGATAATTTCAAAAGCTACTACCAAGAAAATGCTCAATAGGAGAAAGAGCCATTCGATTCGTGACACCTGAAAAACAAAACCTGCAAGGATGACTACAAGAGCCGTCACTGCATGTTTTCGCATATTGCGTTCTTCCTTGATAGCAGTAAAAATTCCTGTGATGGCAAATTCTAAACTGGATATCAGGTCACGATTTTTCCATTTTCGTTTATTGTCTTGTGAGTCCATAGGCTGTCAAAATTTCTTCTTGTAAACCGAACATCTCCGCTTCTTCTTCCGGAGTGTAGTGATCATAGCCGTTGATATGTAAAAAGCCGTGTACTGCCAAGAAGCCCATCTCACGCTCAAAGCTGTGGCCATATTCCTCGGCCTGCTCATGAGCCTTATCAATAGAGATGAACAATTCCCCAATATAGGCATCAAACTCAGACATCATCTCTGCTAATTCTGGATTTTCAAGCAAATCTTCTTCGTCAAAGGCAATTTCCAACTCTGGTTTATACTCGAGGCTGATGACATCTGTCGGACGGTCGGTGTCACGATACTCCAGATTGAGTTCATGACTACGCTCATTGGTCACAAAGGTAACTGCCATCTCCTTGTCTTCTTTTCCTAATTTTTGGGCTGCAAATTCCAAAATCTCTTGGGTTTGTTGCAACATTTCTTTTGAAACTTGACCAGTTTCATCTACCATTTCAATATACATGTGCTTCTCGTTTCTCTTTACTTGGCTTTATTATACCACATTTCCATGATTTTATTCTACCTTTTTGATATAATACTATGGAATACAATCACAAGGAGAGAACGATGTCATTTGACGGATTTTTTTTACACCACATGGTTGAGGAATTGCGAAGAGAATTAGTGAATGGTCGCATTCAGAAAATCAATCAACCTTTTGAACAAGAGTTGGTCTTGCAAATCCGTAGCAATCGCCAAAGTCATCGCCTGCTCCTTTCTGCCCATCCTGTTTTTGGACGCATTCAGCTGACCCAAACGACTTTTGAAAATCCTGCCCAACCTTCTACCTTTATCATGGTTTTGAGAAAATATTTGCAGGGTGCCCTGATTGAGTCGATTGAGCAAGTGGAAAATGACCGTATTGTAGAAATTATAGTTTCCAATAAAAACGAGATTGGAGACCATATTCAGGCTACCTTGATTATCGAAATCATGGGGAAACACAGTAATATTCTACTGGTTGATAAAAGTAGCCACAAAATCCTCGAAGTCATTAAACACGTCGGTTTTTCACAAAATACCTACCGCACCTTGCTGCCTGGGTCTACCTATATCGCTCCGCCAATTACGGAATCTCGCAATCCTTTTACGATCAAGGACGAGAAACTCTTTGAAATCCTGCAAACACAGGAAATGACAGCTAAAAATCTTCAAAGCCTCTTTCAAGGTCTGGGACGCGATACGGCAAATGAATTGGAAAGGATACTGGTTAATGAAAAACTTTCCACTTTCCGAAACTTTTTCAATCAAGAAACCAAGCCATGCTTGACTGAGACTTCCTTCAGTCCAGTTCCTTTTTTAAATCAGATGGGAGAGCCTTTTGACAGTCTTTCTGATTTGCTAGACACCTACTATAAGGACAAGGCTGAGCGCGATCGTGTCAAACAGCAAGCCAGTGAACTGATTCGCCGTGTTGAAAACGAACTTCAGAAAAACCGCCACAAACTTAAAAAACAGGAAAAAGAGTTACTGGCGACAGACAATGCTGAAGAATTTCGCCAAAAAGGAGAATTGCTAACAACCTTTCTCCATCAAGTGCCTAACGACCAAGACCAGGTTATCCTGGACAACTACTACACCAACCAACCGATCACGATAGTGCTTGATAAGGCCTTGACTCCCAATCAGAATGCCCAACGCTATTTCAAACGCTACCAGAAACTCAAAGAAGCTGTCAAATACCTGACTGAACTGATCGAAGAAACCAAGTCAACTATCCTCTATCTGGAAAGTGTAGAGACTGTTCTCAACCAAGCTGGACTAGAAGAAATCGCTGAAATTCGTGAAGAATTGATTCAAACAGGATTTATCCGTAGACGACAACGGGAAAAAATCCAGAAACGCAAAAAACCAGAGCAATATCTGGCTAGTGATAGTAAAACTATTATCTATGTTGGACGTAATAACCTGCAAAATGAAGAGCTGACCTTTAAAATGGCCCGCAAGGAGGAACTTTGGTTCCATGCCAAGGATATTCCTGGAAGTCATGTTGTCATCTCAGGCAATCTTGAACCATCCGATGAAGTCAAAACAGACGCAGCAGAGCTGGCCGCTTACTTCTCTCAAGGTCGCCTGTCAAATCTCGTACAGGTAGATATGATTGAAGTCAAAAAACTCAATAAACCAACTGGTGGAAAACCCGGTTTTGTTACTTACACAGGACAAAAGACCCTCCGTGTCACACCCGACCCAGAAAAAATCGCATCCATGAAAAAATCCTGATTTTACTTGAAATCAGGATTTTTAACTTATTTCCTTAACAGTCTGAAAACAATCAAGAACAGATTGATTGCAATTTACCTCAGAGACTCTTTTACTTCCTTGCGGAGATTTTCTAAACTGCTGATACCATATTTATCCATAACCTTTGGTAAATTTTCGATAATATCAGGACAGGCATATGGATTGGTAAAGTTGGCTGTTCCAACTCCAATAGCAGATGCTCCAGCCAGATACATTTCTAGGGCAGCTTCAGCCGAATCCACTCCCCCCATTCCAATGATAGGCAGGTCTGTTGTTTGGGCGACTTGGCGGATGAGTTTGAGGGCTACTGGAAATACTGCTGGACCAGACATTCCACCTGTTCCATTGGCCAAGATTGGTTTTCTGGTTTTGAGGTCAAAGCGCATTCCAACTAGAGTATTGATCATGGTTAAGCCACTTGCTCCCGCATCTTCTGCAGCTTTTGCGACAGTAACGATATCGGTCACACTAGGGGTTAATTTGACATAAACTGGTACATCTGATGCCTCTACAGCTGCCTTTACTACATCATAAGCCAAATCTGGATCTTGACCAATCAAAAGTCCGTGATTACAGTGATCTACGTTGGGACAAGAAATATTGAGCTCAATAGCCTTTACATTGGCTGCCTTGGAAATACCATGAGAAACAGCTGCATACTCTTGTTTTGAAAAACCAGCTACATTGGCGATAATAGGAAGATTTGGATACTCTCTTTCCAGCCAAGGTAGCTTTTCAGCCAAAACAACCTCCAAACCCGGATTTTGCAAGCCAATTGCATTGAGCATACCAGCGGGTGTCTCTGCCACTCTTGGAGTTGGATTGCCAAAACGGGCTTCAAGGGTTGTCGCCTTAATCATAATAGAACCTAAAAGGTCTAAATCATAGTACTTGGCATACTCTTGTCCAAAACCAAAACAGCCTGATGCTGGAATAATCGGATTTTTCAAATCCAAGCCTGGTAGAGAAACTTGTAAACGATTTGTAGTCATGATTTTCTCCTTATAATACAACTGTTCCTGTGCAGAAAACAGGGCCATCTTCACAGACGCGTTGGCTGACCGTCTCGTTTTCTGGCACTTTTAGGACACAGGCATAGCAAGCCCCCATCCCACAAGCCATACGAGATTCCAAAGATAGATAGGCTCTTGGGTGGTCATAAAAGGTTTGATTGATATACTTCATCATTCCTGGAGCCCCACATGAGTAAACAGCATCAAACTGACTGTCTAAATCCTTGATGACTACAGAAACATTTCCCTTAATACCATAAGAACCATCATCTGTCGTTACAAAGACCTGACCATATTGAGCCAATTCCTTTTCGAGAATAACAGCATCCTTATTAGCAAAACCGAGAACTGTCACTACTTTCACACCACGCGCATGCAATTCCTTGGCTACTTCAAGCAAGGGCGGAACACCAATCCCACCACCAACAAGGAGTACCTGGCTCTGCTCATCTAGATTAGATAAGTCAAAACCATTCCCCTGAGGTCCCATCACATCAAGAGTATCTCCCTGACTTAAGGTTGAGAAAATAGCTGTCCCAGCTCCCTCAATCCGATAAATGAGATGACACTGCTTGTTTACCTTATCAATAGACGAAATTGAAATAGGACGACGTAAGAGATGGGCATCATCGGGAACACGCAGATGAAGAAATTGGCCTGCTCGCATAGCTTCAACCATTTCTCCTTCTAGGACTAATTCAAAGATTGCTGGCGCGATTTCCTCCTGTGCAACCACCTTCATGGTTTCCAAACGAATTGCACCCAAACGTTTCTTACATGTGGGGTTCATGACTTTTCCTCCTTAAATTTTAAGGGGACCAGATAAAGAAAAGACCTTGCTAGTGCAAGGCCTCAGTTAAAATCGTACAACAGAAGAGAGCACACTCAAAAAGTCTCCTCTAGAAAATTGTACTATTCTTTTATCTGACACCTTGTGAGTCTCTCTGGACTCCCCTTAAAGGTTAAATTTTTACTAGTATACTCTTTCAGCTAAAAAAAGTCAAGTAGAAAACGAACATTCTACTTAACCTCACGAGATTATTTTTCACGAATGACTTCGACCTTGTAGCCATCAGGGTCTTTGACAAAGTAATAGTTAGGCGCAGTTCCTGGTAGGCCATTTGGCTCAGTCACTTCATAGCCTTTGGTGCTATGCTCTTGATGAAGCGCCTCAAGATCAGGTGTACTTAGGGCGATATGGGCAAATCCATCTCCAACCACATAAGGACCATGATCGTAGTTATAAGTCAACTCCAACTCATAGTCGTCACCCTCAAGACCTAGATAGACAATCGTGAAGGCATGGTCTGGAAAATCTCTGCGACGCAATTCTTTAAAACCAAAAGCATCTTGATAGAATGCGAT
>NZ_RJOG01000030.1:0-16223 GCF_003942965.1 Streptococcus mitis
TTTCTAATTTATTTCAAAATAAAAAAATTACCTTCTAAAAATTAGATTTTGCACCTAATTTTTAGAAGGTAGTTTGTTAATATTAAAATCGAATTTATTGGATAAAATGAAAGAGTTGGCTATAAAGCATATTTTGCCTTATTTTTCCATATAATTACAAACATTATTAATCTGTTCGTGAAAATCTGTGCCAAATTTTTCGTCAAAAAATGCACTTCCGACTGTAAAAGCCCAAGGATTTGCCTCAATGACTTCATCTAAACGTTCATAACTATCAACACTGCCAGCCAAACAAACGGGAGCCTCTATAGCTTGAACAAAAGCATTGTTTAGTTCGACAGGATCACCTGTATATCGGTACCCTAGCAAGTCAAATCCGTAAACTCCTTTTGCTAGATATTCCTTTGCTTCAGAAATCATATCCTCGATAGAACCTTCTAGAATAGATGGGCGATTAGTAATTTGTCCAACAAATGGCATGTATTTCATGTTGTTTTCTTTGCAGAATTGATTGATTGAATCAAAGAAGACAGTTCCCATTAAAATATCACACCCACATTCTTTTGCAATTTTTGCCCCTTGAAGTCCACTTTCTTCGTCATATTCAACAACTTCAAGAAAAGTAGTTTTACCGCAAGATTTCATTCTGGAGAATAGAGATTTCATTTCAGAAATAGGAAGAGGTTTTTCTTTAAATCCCCAATACTGAGCTTTAGAGTTTTTACATGATTCGAAAATTTCACTAGCATTTTCAACTGTGTGATCATTATGTGTCAGCATAACGATTAATTTAGGTGTGGTGTTCATAATAGTTCCTTTTATCTTGAATTTAAGTCTTTTTTGATAGTAGAATATTTAGATTATTGTTTAATCATTTCAGTAGGAATGAGCTTCGGATCATACATGACTTTTGAATGATTTTTTAAAATCAGTTCTTTTTCTAAAATTTGTTCAGTTATTCTATCCACTTTTTCACGATAAATCATAGAGTTACGATAGTAATGATCCCCTTCTTTTTTGAAATGATGATTTTCTTCGACAATTTGATAAGTGAATGGGAATTGGGATTCACTGCGTAATTCTCCGAAGAGAATGTCATTTTCTACCCATGTTCTTAATTGAATTTTTTGGTTAGTCGTGTTTGTGAAACGATAATCTTGATAATTATATTGAACAGATGTTCCATTAGCAAATGGTTTTCGTTTTCCTTTATCTGGATCCAGTGCATCTGAATGCGTATGAAATTCCGTAATTTCCATTGGACTATGAACGATTAATAGATGAAGTAGATTAGCTAGGTTGCAGAGTCCGCCGCCAATTCCAGGTTCTACTTTACCATTAATAATTACTCTTCCTTCTAGGTATCCTTTTCTCTTAGTTGTATTTCCAACTAAACTCCAAAAAGAAAATTCTTCACCCGGAAAAATCATAACATGATTCAAGGTTTGTGCTGCAATATTGATATTAGTTGCTTTTCCTTTTTGAAGATTAATATCAATACCAGGACCATGCTTAATCAACTGAGTAGAGAATGATGAAATCAAGTTAGGTAGAAGTTTTTCTTGACGCACTTTCGAAAATTTCTTGCCTTGCTTTAAGTTTTGAAGATGTCGTTTTAGATTTTCTTTTTTTAAAGAAATTTTATATGTAGTGGGACTGATTTCACAAAATAGTAGATCCTTATTCCAAAAAACCATGTTGCTTCTCCTTTTTAATCATATCTAAACTTCTATTTTTTTGTCTTAAAAATGGGTAAGTATATAGTATTAATTTTTCAACCCATCGTTTTTTACCAATTCCGCCTTCTTTAGGATCATATAAAAAATCAACTAAGATAGTGGAGATGTTTGCACGACTAGCTCCGAGTACATCTGTAAAAAGTTGATCTCCAATCATAACTGTTTCAAATGGTTTTAGCTGCATTATGTCAAGAGCTTTTTTAAAATTCTTGGGATTTGGTTTGTCAGAAAGAGGAATAAAGGGTACAGATAAATGTTGATTAAATTCTGATATTCTTTCTTCGTCGTTGTTTGACAAAAGAAAAATTTGAAAACCAATGGCTTTGAGATTTTGAAATAGTTCAATAACTTGTTCTGTGGCTGGAGCTCCGTGCATAACAAGAGTTTGATCTATATCAAAAATTAATCCTTTAAATCCAAGTTGAAATAATCTTTGATAGGGAATATCAAAAACAGTTTTTGCTCGTGCCGCCGGCATGAATGGGAACATATTGTGTAAAGCCTTTCGTTGAATATATATCAATAATTCTAGCATATACAGAGAGCAAGGTCAACAGTACTATGATCTATCTAGATTAGAAAAAGCTAGATTAATATGAATTGCTTAACCTTTTGAGTTTTATTCTTAAAAAGATTGGTCAATTAAAGTCAAATCTCTTGACCTTTTCTGACTAATGTAGTATATTATGAACGTAAGGTAAATGAAAGCCTTACGTGAACACTTATGCTCAATGAAAATTAAAGAACAAACTAGGAAGCTAGCCGCAGGTTGCTCAAAACACTGTTTTGAGGTTGCAGATAGAGATGACGTGGTTTGAAGAGATTTTCGGAGAGTATTATTTAAAGTAAAATAGAAAGAGGTGGGGTCTATGTTTAATCTAGAAATCTTTAGAAGTAAAGATAGTCTACTCCTGCTTGAAAAAGAAAAACCAGAAATAGTACGTAGAGTAGCCATCTAGCTAGTCTAAATTTTTTAAAACAAAGGTCAAAGATAGTCAATATCAGTAATTATAACTAAGTAAACAAAAAGAGGTAAAGAATATGAACAACAACTTTAATAATTTTAACAACATGGATGATTTATTTAACCAATTGATGGGTGGTATGCGAGGATATAGTTCTGAAAATCGCCGCTACTTGATTAATGGACGTGAAGTCACACCTGAGGAATTTGCTCACTATCGTGCAACTGGCCAATTGTCAGGAAATGCAGAAGTTGATGGACAAATGCCACAACAGGCTTCAGGTATGAAACAAGACGGTGTCCTTGCTAAACTTGGTCGTAACTTGACAGCAGAAGCGCGTGAAGGCAAGTTGGATCCTGTTATCGGTCGAAACAAGGAAATTCAAGAAACTTCTGAAATCCTCTCACGTCGTACCAAAAACAATCCTGTTCTGGTCGGAGACGCGGGTGTTGGTAAGACAGCCGTTGTCGAAGGTCTAGCGCAAGCCATTGTGAACGGAGATGTTCCAGCTGCTATTAAGAATAAGGAAATCATTTCCATTGATATCTCAGGTCTTGAGGCTGGTACTCAATACCGTGGTAGCTTTGAAGAAAATGTGCAAAATCTAGTCAACGAAGTAAAAGAAGCAGGAAATATTATCCTCTTCTTTGATGAAATTCACCAAATCCTCGGTGCTGGATCTACTGGAGGTGACAGTGGATCTAAAGGGCTTGCGGACATTCTCAAGCCAGCCCTCTCTCGTGGAGAATTGACAGTGATTGGAGCAACGACTCAAGACGAATATCGTAACACTATTTTGAAGAATGCAGCTCTTGCTCGTCGTTTCAATGAAGTCAAGGTCAATGCTCCTTCTGCAGAGGATACATATAAAATCCTTCAAGGAATTCGTGACCTCTATCAACAACACCACAATGTCATTTTGCCAGACGAGGTCTTGAAAGCAGCAGTGGATTATTCTGTTCAGTATATTCCTCAACGTAGCTTGCCAGATAAGGCCATCGACCTTGTCGATGTAACAGCGGCTCACTTGGCAGCACAACATCCTGTAACAGATGTACATGCTGTTGAACGTGAAATTGAAGCAGAAAAAGACAAGCAAGAAAAAGCTGTTGAGGCGGAAGATTTTGAAGCAGCTCTAAACTATAAAACACGAATTGCAGAATTAGAAAAGAAAATCGAAAACCACACAGAAGATATGAAAGTGACTGCAAGTGTCAACGATGTGGCCGAATCTGTAGAACGAATGACAGGTATTCCAGTATCACAAATGGGAGCATCAGACATCGAACGTTTGAAAGATATGGCTCATCGCTTGGAACACAAGGTTATCGGTCAAGATAAGGCGGTAGAAGCGGTAGCTCGTGCTATCCGTCGTAACCGTGCTGGTTTTGATGAAGGCAATCGCCCAATCGGTAGCTTCCTCTTTGTAGGTCCAACTGGAGTTGGTAAGACTGAGCTTGCTAAGCAATTGGCGCTGGATATGTTTGGAACCAAGGATGCAATCATTCGTTTGGATATGTCTGAATTCAGTGACCGCACAGCCGTTTCTAAGCTAATTGGTACAACAGCAGGTTATGTAGGTTATGATGACAATAGCAATACCTTGACAGAACGTGTTCGTCGCAATCCTTACTCTATCATTCTTTTGGATGAGATTGAAAAGGCTGATCCTCAAGTCATTACCCTTCTCCTCCAAGTTCTAGATGATGGTCGTTTGACAGATGGTCAAGGAAATACAGTAAACTTCAAGAACACTGTCATTATTGCGACATCAAATGCTGGATTTGGCTATGAAGCCAACTTGACAGAAGATGCGGATAAACCAGAATTGATGGAGCGTTTGAAACCATTCTTCCGTCCAGAATTCCTCAACCGCTTTAATGCAGTTATTGAGTTCTCACACTTGACTAAGGAAGATCTTTCTAAGATTGTGGACTTGATGTTGGCTGAAGTTAACCAAACCTTGGCTAAGAAAGAGATTGATTTGGTAGTCAGTCAAGCAGCTAAGGACTATATTACAGACGAAGGCTATGACGAAGTTATGGGTGTTCGTCCGCTTCGCCGCGTGGTTGAACAAGAAATTCGTGATAAGGTGACAGACTTCCACTTGGATCATCTAGAAGCTAAACATTTAGAAGCAGATATGGAAGATGGTGTTTTAGTCATTCGTGAAAAAGCTTAAACTATCATTTTGAAAATAAAAAAGAAGGAATCATCTAAAAAGATGGTTCCTTTTTTGCGATTAGATGACATGACGCTCAAAGGCATCATCTGAAATCCCTTGTTCTAGAATGAGTTTTGCCCACTCTTTAGCAGAAAAGAGGCTGTGGTCCTTGTAGTTTCCGCAAGATTCGATGGTTGTTCCAGGGACATCTTCCCAAGTAGTAGTTTCAACGATTTCCTTGAGCGAATCCTTGATAACAGCTGCAATTTCAGCGCTGGTATGGCGTCCCCACATAATCATGTGGAAGCCTGTGCGGCACCCAAATGGTGAACAGTCAATCATACCGTCAATGCGGGTACGGATGAGTTTGGCCAAGAGGTGCTCGATAGTGTGAAGTCCAGCAGTAGGGATAGAGTCTTCGTTTGGTTGCACCAAGCGAATATCATAGTTGGAGATGATGTCTCCTTTTGGGCCTGTTTCTTCCCCAATCAAGCGGACATAAGGCGCTTTTACAATGGTGTGATCAAGTTCAAAGCTTTCAACAATAACTTCTTTTGACATGGTAAATCCTTTCAATTTTCTCTTTTCATTATAACATAAAGCTGGCTCCTGAGACAGAGAGAAAACCTCTCCGAGGGTGGAGAGGTTGAAATCTTTATTTACGATACAAGCGGTCGTATTGGTAGTAAGGGTCAAAGGTTACGTTGATACCCAGTTTACGAAGGACATTCTTGTCTTCATCTGTCAAGATGATAGTTGAGTGGGCTTCGCTTCCTTTGAGGTTGCCAAGTTCTTCCATAGCACGAGCAGCATCAGGATTTTCTGTAGCTGTGATAGCAAGAGCAATCAGGATTTCATTTGAATGAAGGCGTGGATTGCGGCTACCGAGATGATCGATTTTAAGACCTTGGATTGGCTTAACAACTTCAGGTTCGATTAGTTTTACTTCTTTAGCGATGTCAGCTGATTTCTTGATGGCGTTGATAAGAGCAGCTGCTGTAGGACCAAAGAGTTCTGAGTTCTTACCAGTGACAATTTCCCCAGTTGGCAATTCAAGGGCTAGGGCTGGTCCGCCAGTTTCTTCAGCTTTTTGGCGTGCAGCAACAGCAACCTTGCGGTCTGCAGGTGTGATACCGAGGTCGTTCATGAGTAACTCGATTTTCTTGACAGCAGCTTCGCCGACTTTTTCGGCTTTAAAATCAAGAACAGTTTGATAGTAACGGCGGATGATTTCTTGTTTAGAAGCTTCGACAGCAGCTTCATCATCTGTAATAGCTAAACCAACCATGTTGACACCCATGTCTGTCGGTGAAGCGTATGGAGATTCACCGAGGATACGTTCTAACATGCGCTTGAGCACTGGGAAAATCTCGATATCACGGTTGTAGTTGACAGTGGTTTCTCCATAGGTTTGGAGATGGAAAGGGTCAATCATGTTGACATCATCGAGGTCTGCTGTAGCAGCCTCGTAGGCCAAGTTGACTGGGTGATGAAGGGGGAGATTCCAAACTGGGAAGGTTTCAAATTTAGCGTAACCAGACTTGATACCATTGATTTGGTCGTGGTACATGTTTGACATACAAGTTGCCAATTTTCCAGAACCAGGTCCAGGAGCAGTTACGACAATCAAGTTGCGACTGGTTTTGATATAGTCGTTTTTCCCCATACCTTCTGGAGAAATGATGTGGTCCATATCTGTCGGATATCCTTTGATTGGATAGTGAAGATAAGAATCAATTCCGTTTTTCTCAAGTTGGTTGCGGAAGGCATCTGCAGCTGGTTGACCAGCGTACTGTGTGATGACAACAGAGCCAACAAAAATTCCCAATTCATTGAATTTGTCAATCAAACGAAGAACTTCCTGGTCATAAGAAATGCCCAAGTCACCACGTGCCTTAGAATGCTCGATATTGCTAGCATTAATAGCAATCACAACCTCAACCTGCTCTTTCAATTCTTGTAAGAGCTTGATTTTATTGTCAGGCTCATAACCAGGAAGAACACGAGCAGCGTGAAAATCTTCTAACATTTTGCCACCAAACTCCAAGTAGAGCTTGCCGTCAAATTGGTTAATGCGCTCCAAAATGTGGTCGCGCTGTAGATTCAAATATTGTTCAGAACTAAAAGCTTGTTTTTTCATTTTTTTACCTCTGACCTCTATTATAATAAAAAATTGGAAGTTAGGAAACTATGGAGTTAAAAAAGGAATCAAAAAGATTAGGCAAACGCTTGCACAAAAATCTGAAAAGCGCTATCATAGACTATAGATTATTAAAATAATGAGGTAAGAAGATGCAAGAAAAATGGTGGCACAATGCCGTAGTCTATCAAGTTTATCCTAAGAGCTTTATGGATAGCAACGGAGATGGAATTGGCGATTTGCCAGGAATTACTAGTAAGTTAGACTATCTAGCCAAGCTGGGGATTACAGCGATTTGGCTTTCTCCCGTTTATGACAGTCCTATGGATGATAATGGCTATGATATTGCTGATTATCAAGCGATTGCAGCTATTTTCGGGACCATGGAGGACATGGACCAACTCATCGCAGAAGCTAAGAAACGTGATATTCGAATTATCATGGACTTGGTGGTCAATCATACCTCGGATGAACATGCCTGGTTTGTCGAGGCCTGCGAAAATCCTGACAGTCCTGAGCGAGACTACTATATCTGGCGGGATGAACCCAACAATCTTGATTCCATCTTTAGTGGGTCTGCTTGGGAATACGATGAAAAGTCAGGTCAATACTATCTCCACTTTTTCAGCAAGAAACAGCCTGATCTCAACTGGGAGAATGAAAAACTTCGCCAGAAAATTTACGAGATGATGAACTTCTGGATTGATAAAGGCATTGGTGGTTTCCGTATGGATGTCATTGATATGATTGGTAAGATTCCTGATGAGAAAGTAGTCAATAACGGTCCTATGCTCCATCCTTATCTCAAGGAAATGAATCAGGCAACTTTTGGGGATAAAGATCTCTTGACAGTGGGAGAAACTTGGGGGGCGACACCAGAAATTGCCAAACTCTACTCTGATCCAAAGGGTCAAGAATTGTCTATGGTCTTCCAGTTTGAGCATATCTGTCTTCAGTATCAGGAAGGGCAACCTAAGTGGCACTATCAAAAAGAACTGAATATCAGTAAGTTGAAAGAAATTTTCAACAAATGGCAGACAGAGTTGGGAGTTGAAGACGGTTGGAATTCGCTCTTCTGGAACAATCATGACCTCCCTCGTATCGTCTCAATCTGGGGAAATGATCAAGAATACCGCGAAAAATCTGCCAAAGCCTTTGCAATCCTACTTCATCTTATGAGAGGGACTCCCTATATCTACCAGGGTGAGGAGATTGGGATGACCAACTATCCTTTTGAAACACTGGATCAAGTAGAAGATATTGAATCCCTCAACTATGCGCGTGAAGCTCTTGAAAAAGGTGTTCCGCTCGAGGAAATTATGGACAGTATCCGTGTCATCGGACGTGATAATGCCCGTACCCCGATGCAATGGGATGAAAGCAAAAATGCTGGTTTCTCAACAGGTCAACCTTGGTTGGTAGTTAATCCAAACTATCAAGCAATCAACGTTCAAGAAGCACTAGCAAACCCAGATTCTATTTTCTATACCTATCAGAAGCTGGTTCAAATCCGTAAGGAAAACAGTTGGCTGATTCGAGCTGACTTTGAACTATTGGAAACAGCTGACAAGGTCTTTGCCTATATCCGTAAAGATGGCGACCGTCGATTCTTAGTTGTGGCTAACTTGTCCAATGAAGAACAAGACTTGACCGTAGAAGGAAACGTCAAATCGGTCTTGATTGAAAATACCGCAGCTCAAGAAGTCTTTGAAAAACAAATCTTAGCTCCATGGGATGCTTTCTGTATGGAAATACTATAAACATTTTTTACAGAAAAATCTAAAAATGAAATCGTATAAAAACAAGGGAGGACTGTATGAAAGGTAGAAATCCTTTGTTTTTTTATGGTCAGTATTTATAAATTTTCATTCTCGAAATTCAATTAACTTTACAAATTCCTACTATTTTGGTAAAATAAGCTTATGTTATAAAAACTAACATAAAGGAGAAAGAAGATGAATACAAAAAAGCGTGTCCTTAGTGCAGGCCTGACTTTTGCGGCTGCTTTGCTTTTAGCTGCTTGCGGACAATCTGGTTCAGATACAAAAACTTACTCATCAACCTTTAGTGGAAATCCAACTACATTTAACTATTTATTAGACTACTACGCTGATAATACAGCTATTATTACTAACCTAGTTGATGGTTTGCTTGAAAATGACAACTACGGGAACTTAGTTCCGTCTTTGGCAGAAGACTGGTCTGTTTCAAGCGACGGTCTGACTTATACCTATAAACTGAGAAAAGATGCCAAATGGTTCACGGCTGACGGTGAAGAGTACGCCCCAGTCAAAGCACAAGATTTTGTGACAGGTATCAAGTACGCAGTGGATAATAAATCACAGGCCATTGACTTGATTCAAAACTCGATCAAGGGCTTGAATGATTATATTACAGGAGCGGATTCTGACTTTTCTAAGGTTGGAGTGAAAGCTATTGACGACCAGACTGTTGAGTATACTTTGGCACGTCCAGAGCCTTACTGGAATTCAAAAACAACGAATAGTATTCTTTTCCCGGTGAATGAAGAGTTTCTAAACTCAAAAGGGAAAGATTTTGGTACTCTATCTCCAGATAGCATTCTCTACAGCGGACCTTATTTGTTAAAAGATTTCACATCAAAATCATCTATCGAGTATGTGAAGAATCCGCATTACTATGATCATGACAAAGTATCGATTGAACACGTAAAATTGGCTTACTTTGACGGCTCAGACCAAGAATTGACCATCCGTAACTTTGAAAGTGGAGCTTATTCTATCGCTGGGGTTTATCCAAATAGTTCTAACTTTGCCAAGACCAAGGAAAAATATAAGGATAATATCGTCTATAGCTTGCAGGACAAGACTTCTTGGTATTTCAATTTCAACGTCAACCGTAAGGCCTACAATCACACTGCTAAAACGACAGATGAGCAGAAGAAGTCAACTGAGACAGCTGTCTTGAACAAGAACTTCCGTCAAGCAGTGAACTTTGCCTTGGATCGCACAGCCTATTCTGCCCAGTCAAATGGGGAAGAAGCGGCTAGCAAGACCCTTCGTAACACCCTAGTGCCTCCAACATTTGTCCAAGTTGGAGACAAGACCTTTGGAGAAGTAGTTGCTTCTAAATTGGTCAACTATAGCACAGAATGGTCAGGTATTAACTTGGCAGATGCTCAGGATGCCTATTTCAACAAAGAAAAAGCCCAAGCAAAATTTGCGGAAGCTAAAAAAGAATTGGCAAGTCAAGGTGTGACTTTCCCTATTCACTTGGATGTGGCTGTTGATCAAACAAGTAAAAATGCTGTGACAGGAATGAACTCAGTTAAGCAGACATTTGAATCAGTTTTGGGTGCTGATAACATTGTCATTGATGTTCAGCAACTTTCAACAGATGATTTTAATAACGTAGCCTTCTTGGCACCAACACCAGCTGATCGTGACTATGATTTGAACTTTGATGGTTGGGTAGGTGACTACCAAGATCCATCAACTTATCTCAATCCTTTCAATGCAGAGGATGGGTTCTACCTCAAGATTTTTGGTCTAGATGCTCAAGAAGATAAAGCTAAGATTGCTAGCTTGGGGCTTGATACTTACACCAAGATGCTCAAAGATGCAGATAGTGAAAATAAAGATGTAGCCAAACGATATGAAAAATATGCTGAAGCACAGGCTTGGATGATTGACAATTCTCTGATTATGTCAGCTATGTCAAGTGGTGGAACAGCATCTGTAACCAAAGTAACGCCATTTACAAGAGGGTATTCACTGGTCGGCATCAAGGGTGATGGCAATAACTACAAGTACATGAAACTGCAAAAAGATACTGTGACAACCAAACAGTATGAAGAAGCTAAGGCCAAATGGGAGCAAGAAAGCAAAAAAGCAATCGAAAAAGCTCAAAAAGAAGCAGAAAATCATGTTAAATAGATGAGCGAGGTTCCGTAAGGGACCTTGTTTTAATGTTTATATAGTAAATTTATTGATGTAATTGTTTGCAAATCAAAAAGAATGTTTCGGAAAGAAGATGAAAACGCCTTACCTAAGCGGATTTACCCCACAAGAGTATTTTTTTATGATATAATAAAATGAAATAAAAATTGATAATAGAGGTATATTGTGAGTAGGTCTTCGAAGCGAACTCGTCAGGGTAAAACAAAAATATTGATTAGTTGGGGGTTGCTAGCTATCTATACAGTACTAGCGGTCTTTTTATTGTTTTTGATTTTCAAATACAATATGCTTGCCTTCCGATATCTGAACATAGTAGTTACCGTTTTAATTGTGGCCTTAGCTATCTTGTGCTTCTTTTTAATTTGGTCCAAGAAAGCTAAAAATCTAACGCTGATTTTATTACTACTTGGTGTGGTAATCAATGGGACTTCCCTCTTTGCTGTAAGTCAGTTCATTGGCTTTACCAGTCGTTTGAATGCAACATCGAATTACTCAAACTATTCGATGAGTATTGCGGTGTTAGCAGATAGTCCAATTGAGAATATCAGTCAAGTAACCAGTGTAATGGGGCCGACTGGGACAGATAAGGATAATATCCACCAGTTGCTGAATGATCTGAAAGTTAGTCAAAATAAGGAATTGACAGTCGAAGAAAGTAGTTCTTATCTTGCGGCCTATAAGAGCTTGTTAGCTGGAGATACAAAGGCAATCCTTCTAAACAGTGTCTTTGAAAATATTATCGAATCAGAATATCCAGACTATGCTTCAAAGATTAAGAAAATCTATACCAAAGAATTGACTAAGAAGGTTGAAACTCCAAAGGATGTCAAAGGTGACAGTTTCAACGTTTATATCAGCGGAATTGATACTTACGGTCCAATTAGTTCAGTTTCTCGTTCGGATGTCAATATCATTATGACAGTGAATCGTGAAACGAAAAAGATTCTCTTGACCACAACACCTCGTGATTCTTACGTTCCAATTGCAGATGGCGGCAACAACCAAAAGGATAAGTTGACCCATGCGGGTATTTATGGTGTAGATGCTTCAATCCATACACTGGAAAATCTCTATGGTATTGACTTGAACTATTATGCTCGTTTGAATTTCACCTCTTTCTTGAAATTGATTGATTTACTCGGTGGAGTTGATGTTTATAATGACCAAGAATTTGATGCATATACAAATAACGGAAAACATTACTCTGCAGGTAAATTACATTTGGATTCGAAAGACGCTCTTGGCTTTGTGCGTGAGCGCTATTCCTTAGCTGATGGAGATCGAGATCGTGGCCGTAACCAGCAAAAGGTCATTGTCGCTATTTTGCAAAAGTTGACCTCGACGGAAGCTTTGAAAAATTATGACAGTATTATAAAAGGGCTGCAAGATTCGATTCAAACCAATATGCCACTTGAAACCATGATGAACCTGGTCAATACCCAACTTGAGAGTGGTGGAACGTATAAGATCAATTCACAAGATCTTAAAGGAACAGGGCGGATGGATTTACCATCCTATGCTATGCCTGAGAGCAACCTCTACATGATGGAAATAAGTGATAGCAGTTTAGAGTCAGTCAAGGCTGCAATTAATGATGTGATGGAAGGAAAATAAAGTAAAATGATTGATATTCATTCGCATATCGTATTTGGTGTGGATGATGGTCCGAAAACTAAGCAAGAAAGCAGGGCTCTTCTGACAGAAGCCTATAGACAAGGTGTAAGGACTATTGTATCGACATCGCATAGGCGAAAAGGGATGTTTGAGACTCCTGAGGAGACGATAGAGACAAACTTCCAAGAAGTTAAGGAGCTAGCTAAGGAAGTGGCTCCAGACTTGACTATTCTCTATGGAGCAGAAATTTATTATACTAGTGATGTACTTGAGAAGCTAGAGAAGCAAGTGATTCCAAGACTCAATGGGACACGCTATGCTCTGATTGAGTTTAGTATGGCTACTCCTTACAGAGAAATCCATACTGCTTTGAGCAATGTTCTTATGCTTGGTATAACCCCTGTAGTTGCTCACATCGAACGCTACCATGAATTAGAAAATAACGAAAAACGGGTAAAAGAGTTGATTGATATGGGTTGCTATACTCAAATCAATAGTTCGAGTATCTTAAAACCAAAGTTATTTGGAGATAAATACAAATTTATGAAGAAACGAGCTCGTTATTTTCTAGAGCGTGATTTGGTACATTTTGTTGCTAGTGATATGCACAATCTAGACCAAAGACCACCTTACATGAAAGAGGCTTATGAGATTATCTCAAAACAATACGGTGAAGGTAAAGCGAAAGAATTATTTATCGAGAATCCTCGCTTCATCTTAGCTGATCAAATTATATAGGAGTTGACATGAAAGAAAATAAAGAAATCGCAATTGATGTTGTTCAATTATTTAAAATCCTTTGGAAGAAGAAAATCGCTATCATCTTGACTGCGATAGTGGCAGCTGTTCTAGCTTTTGGAGTAAGTAGTTTTGTTCTTACGCCTGAGTACTCTAGTACAACACGTATTTATGTGGTCAATCGAAATCAATCAGAAAATGCAGGGTTGACGAACCAAGATTTGCAGGCTGGTAGCTATCTTGTGAAGGACTATAAGGAAATTATCCTTTCTCAAGATGTGCTGGAGAAAGTCATTTCAAATCTTAAATTAGAACAAACAGGCAAAGGATTAAGCAAGAAGATTCAAGTAACAGTGCCTGTAGATACTCGTATTGTATCGATTGCTGTAAAGGATGATCAACCAGAAGAAGCCAGTCGTATCGCCAATGCTCTTCGTGAAGTGGCCGCTGAAAAAATTATTAAGGTAACTCGCGTATCAGATGTGACAACACTAGAGGAGGCAAGACCGGCCTTAACGCCATCCTCACCTAATATTCGCCGCAATACTATGCTTGCTTTCTTAGCAGGTGGTGCAGTGATGGTTATTTTGATTTTATTACTTGAATTGTTGGATGATCGTGTAAANCGTCCAGAAGATGTCGAAGAAGTCATGCAGGTTGCACTTTTAGGAATTGTTCCAGATTTGAATAAGTTAAAGTAAGGGAGAAAACATGCCAATATTAGAAATCGGACAAAAGCGTTTAGATTTTGCCAAAAAAGCTGAGGAGCACTATAATGCTTTGCGTACCAATATTCAATTGAGTGGTGATAATTTGAAAGTTCTTGCCATTTCATCTGTCAAACCTGGTGAGGGGAAGTCAACAACTTCAACTAATATCGCCTGGGCTTTCGCGCGTGCAGGATATAAAACACTACTAGTAGATGCGGATATCCGTAATTCAGTTATGTCTGGTGTCTTCAAGTCAAGGGAAAAAATTACTGGATTGACTGACTTTTTGGCAGGAACTACAGACCTTTCTCATGGACTTTGTGATACAAACGTTGAAAATCTGTTTGTTATTCAGGCAGGACCGGTATCACCTAATCCAACAGCCCTCCTTCAAAGTGAAAATTTTCATACCATGATTGATACCCTGCGTAAGTATTTTGATTATGTCATTGTGGATACAGCACCGATTGGGATGGTCATTGACGCTGCCATCATTACACAGAAATGTGATGCTTCAATCTTGGTAACAGCAGCAGGAGAGACAAAACGTCGTGATGTCATAAAAGCCAAAGAGCAATTGGAACAGACAGGGGTACCTTTCTTAGGTGTAGTTCTAAATAAATTTAACACAGAAGTTGAAAAATACGGAGCTTATGGTGGCTATGGAGCCTATGGAGCCTATGGTTCTTATGGAAATTATGGAAAAAAGAAGTAGGTAGAGTTAGCTAGGAGGTAGTTTTGAGAGAAGTATCAAATATTCGAAAATTAGAGATTCTCATAATACAACTGTTTCCAATTTATCTGTTATCGTTTGTATTAGCTAGTCATGAACTTCTGGTATTTCTGATGGTGGTTCACACTATTTCTTACTACATTAGTGCATATAGTAAAAATTTCAAATACCGGACCCTTGCAGAGGAATGTATACAAACATTAAAATATATACTGGTTTATATTTTCTTATCCTGTATAGTTTTTCCTATTTTAGAACCAAATATACCATATTTATCATTAGCTAATCTATTATGCATTGTGACTGTAAATTCAATTATGCTAATGATTGTCAATATTTGGATTCGTAAGATTTGGAAATATCTATCACTTCAAAAAAAATATACTCAGCGTATCTTGCTAGTGACCACACGTGCAAGAGTTGAGAGAGTACTAAAGCAACTTTCTACTTATGAGTATGGCTATGTTTCGGCTATTTGTATTGTAGATGATGAGCAACTTCAATTTTATGATGTAGAAATAGTTAAGCTGGATAATCTGGTAACCTATGCTACGAGATCGGTCGTAGACCAAGTGGTGATTAATCTCCCAAGCGAAAGCTTTTTAATTGCAGACTTTGTTTCTCAATTTGAAACGATGGGTTTACCAGTAGCTGTCAATATAGCAGCCTTAGATTTTGTAACCAATAGTGAAAAAGCGATTCAACGATTTGGGAATTCTAGTGTTGTTAATTTTTCGACAACCTTTTATCGTTCGAGTGATGTTGCTTTAAAACGAATGATGGATATAATCGGATCTTTATTTGGTCTAGTGATTTGTGGTATAGCGTCTATTTTTCTTATTCCTCTGATAAAAAGAGATGGAGGTCCTGCTATTTTTGCTCAGGATAGGGTTGGTAGAAATGGACGTATATTTAAATTTTACAAATTCCGTTCTATGAGAGTTGATGCTGAGGAAATTAAGAAGAACTTGATGAGTCAGAATCAGATGCAAGGTGGAATGTTTAAGATTGAAAATGATCCACGCGTGACAAAGATTGGACACTTTATTAGAAAAACTAGTCTAGATGAATTGCCACAATTTTGGAATGTTCTAAAAGGGGATATGAGTTTAGTTGGTACTAGACCCCCAACCTTGGATGAGTATATGAAGTATACACCGGAACAAAAACGTCGTCTAAGTTTTAAACCAGGAATTACAGGACTTTGGCAGATTAGTGGTAGAAGTAATATTAAAAACTTTGATGATGTAGTGAAATTAGATGTTACTTATTTAGATGGCTGGACAATTTGGAAAGATATTGAAATTTTATTGAAAACTATAAAAGTGGTTCTAATGAAAGATGGAGCAAAGTAAAATCATTTAGCCTAATTATTATTTTTGGTGTTCAAATAAAATGATAGGAGAGTTAGGTTACTATGTAGAAAACTTAAACTCTCTTTTATGTATAGAAAAGGATAAAAATAATGAACATTGTTTATGC
>NZ_RJOG01000031.1:0-16104 GCF_003942965.1 Streptococcus mitis
TGTTTTAGTTCAGGTGAATAGTAACAATTCTTTCCTTTTTTGACGAACTCCATTCCGTAACGATCAATCAATTTAATCATGTACCTAAGATTAGAATTGTTTATCCCAAATTTATTTGAAAGCTTCTCTATGCTATATCCTTGTTTTCTAAGTTTATAGATCTGAACTTTATCATCATAAGTTAATTTCATAATAAAAACACCCCAAAAGTTAGATTTTTTCTGTCTAACTTTTGGGGTGCAGTTCATTTTTGAACCTTATCTTTTTATGTTATTCCTTCTCAGCCAATTCTTTTCCCAGTTGGATGAGGTAATCTTTCAAGTCATCTTTGACTTGTGGGTGTTTGAGGGCATAGTCAATAGATGTTTTCACAAAGCCAAACTTATCGCCAACGTCGTAACGAGCTCCTGTAAATTCACGGGCGAAAACACGTTGTGTTTTATTAAGCGTATCAATAGCGTCGGTAAGCTGGATTTCATTTCCAGCACCGGGAGCTTGATTTTCGAGGATCTCAAAAATTTCTGGTGTGAGCAGGTAACGTCCAATGATTGCCAAATCACTTGGAGCATCTTCTGGAGCTGGTTTTTCAACGAAAGTTTCGACACTGTAGAGACCATTAATCCCTTCACCCTGAGGAGCTATAACTCCATATGCTGAAACTTCTTCATGAGGGACAGGCATAACAGCGATTGTTGATGCGTGAGTTGTCTCGTAATCGTTCATCAATTGTTTTGTCAAAGGTACAGCGTGGTCATCTGTGATATCCATTAGGTCGTCACCAAGCATGACAACGAAGGGCTCATTCCCTACAAAAGCTTTTGCTTGTAAGACAGCATCTCCAAGACCACGAGGATGGCTTTGACGGATAAAGTGAAGGCGAATGCCAGTTGTTTCGTCTACCAATTTTAACAAGTCATGTTTGCCTTTTTCTTTGAGGTTGTACTCAAGCTCAAAGTTTGAGTCAAAGTGGTCTTCAATAGAACGTTTTGATTTACCAGTGACAACCAGAATATCTTCAATACCTGATTTAAGAGCTTCTTCTACGATGAATTGGATAGTTGGTTTGTCCACAATTGGCAACATTTCTTTAGCAAGTGCTTTGGTTGCTGGTAAAAATCGAGTCCCGAGTCCAGCGGCAGGGATGACTGCCTTTCTAACTTTTGATGTCATAAGAATCCTTTCTCTAGAGGGTTAAGACCACTCATTTTCTGCTTTAAATTCATTGTTCATGATGTCATAAATGGCATCTTTGATATTGGTTCCGTGGTAGATAACTTGGTAAATGGCCTGTGTAATGGGCATATAGACTCCAAGTTCTTGCGCTAGTTCATAGGCTGCTCGAGTTGTTGAGATTCCCTCAATCACCATGCCCATATTGGCTTCGATATCAGCTAGGGATTCTCCACGACCAAGAGCATCTCCGGCTCTCCAGTTACGAGAGTGGATGGAGGTTCCCGTTACGATCAAGTCTCCTACACCAGACAAGCCACTATAGGTCAATGGACTGGCCCCGAGTGCTACTCCTAGGCGGGTAATTTCTGCCAATCCTCGAGCGATGATGGCTGCCTTGGCATTGTCACCAAATCCCAAACCATGTAAAGCTCCAGCACCGACAGCGATAATGTTTTTAAGAGCACCAGCGGTTTCGACCCCGATAACATCCGTATTGGTATAAAGTCGGAAGTAGTGATTGCTAAAGAGTTCTTGAACGTATTGAGCTGTTTGTAAATCTTTAGAAGCAGCAGTGATTAAAGTCAGGTCACGCACAATGGTCTCTTCTGCATGACTAGGACCTGAAACAACGACAATATCACTGCGGAGATGTTCAGGAATTTCTTCTTCAAGAATGGTTGATAATCGTTTATGGCTATCAGGTTCCAATCCCTTTGATGCGTGCATGATGATAGCCTTATGGTCTAAGGTTTTTGCAACTTGTTGGGCAACAAGTCGTGTCACTTTTGTTGGGACAACAAACAAAATCGCATCTACATCTTTTAATGCCTCTGCTAAGTCGGTGTAGGCAATGATATTTTCGTCTAGAACGACATCTTTAAAGTAGTGCTTATTAGTATGGTGTGTATTAATTTCATTGATTTGCTCGGGAAGATTTCCCCAAATACGTACCTCGTGTCCATTGTCATTTAAGACTTGTGAAAGGGCAGTTCCCCAAGAACCAGGCCCCAAGACGGCGACGGTTTGTTTTTCCATGTTTTCCTCCTTGATAGAGTTCTCTTTTTATTTTATCACATTCTAGGGGATTTTGCACTTGCATTACTGGGGAGTGGTTGCTTTGTTACTTGAATAATATACAAAAACCGAGACTCAGTATTAAACTCTTAGTCTCGGTTTTGATATTCCTTAAAGAATAACTAGGTCTATTTCAATTGATCTGTAATGTCTTTTGATAGCAACATTCCTAGATGATAAGTTTTATTGATATAAGCAATGACATCATTGATATTTTCGGTCGTGTGAATTTTCTCTTTGATGTCAGCCTTAAATGTTTCATCCTTCAAAAGTTGTTCTTGGTAGAGCCTTTGAAGTCTCTCCTTCTCGTACTTATTAAGCAGAAAAAGGAACACCAAGCTAATCACAACGAGGATATAAGCATATTGGCTCATAGAATATCTCCCTGTATGATAAAGAAGTAATAGTGAATAAATCGATTTAGAGAACCCAAAATAGCAGAACAAGTCAGCAAAACTTGATAAGATTTTTGATAGACCTCTAAACCAAAATCCGTATAGGATTTGGTCTTAGTTACTTAGATTGCTTTACAATCAAGTAACTTGAAGATTACGACATGAACCAAACCAAATCGATATTATTTGGTTTGGTGAATTAGTGAAGCGTTTAGGCAATTCGCCATATAGCGATTGCCGTCAAGAGACTAGGAACTTTAGTTCCAGTCTCTTGTAACGATTTACATCTTCTCTGGTGCCTCCACACCCAGAAGACGAAGGGCTTCTTTGAGAACGACTGCGGTTGCGTAGCTGAGGGCTAGACGACTGTCGCGCTCAGGATTTTCGTCTAGGATACGTGTATGTGCATAGTACTTGTTAAAGGCTTGAGCCAGGCTAATTGCAAATTTAGCAATGATAGAAGGTTCAAAGTTATCTGCCGCACGGTTGATAATACGTGGGAAGTCTTGGATGAGTTTGATGATTTCCCAGCTTTCAGTATCATTCAAGCTATAGTTGCCAGCTGTTTCTGGTTTGAAATCTGCTTTACGTAAGATCGATTGGATACGAGCGTAGGCGTATTGAACATAAGGTCCAGTTTCACCCTCGAAGGATACCATAGCTTCTAGGTCGAAGTCATATCCATTTGTACGGTCGGTCTTGAGGTCATAGAATTTAATGGCTCCAACCCCAACAGCATGCGCTACCTGGTCTTTGTTTTCCAATTCAGGATTTTTAGCTTCGATTTGGGCTTTGGCACGGCTAACAGCCTCTGCAACAGTAGGTTCTAGCAGGATGACATTCCCTTTACGAGTAGAGAGTTTTTTTCCTTCTTTTGTAACCAAACCAAAAGGAACGTGAGTAATGTCTTCACTCCAGTCGTAGCCCATCTCTTGCAAGACGGTTTTGAGCTGTTTAAAGTGGGCAGATTGCTCTTGACCAACGACGTAGATAGATTTGGCAAATTGGTATTCGTTTTTACGGTAAAGGGCTGCAGCCAAGTCACGTGTGATATAGAGAGTTGCACCATCCGATTTCTTGATAAGGGCTGGATGTTCAATTCCATATTTCTCAAGATTCACAACTTGGGCACCTTCTGACTCAACAAGAAGACCTTTTTCAGAAAGAATGTCTACAACTGTATCCATCTTATCGTTGTAGAAGGCTTCTCCATTGTAGCTGTCAAATTCGACTTGCAATTCATTGTAAAGGCGGTTAAATTCTACCAAACTTTCATCACGGAACCATTGCCAAAGTGTGAGAGCTTCCTCGTCTCCGTTTTCAAGTTTACGGAACCATTCGCGTGCTTCTTCATCCAAGCTAGGGTCATTTTCAGCTTCAGCGTTGATGCGGACATAGAGTTTAAGAAGTTCATCGATTGGATGAGCTTTTACAGCTTCTTCG
The DNA here is from genome assembly GCF_003942965.1 of Streptococcus mitis. Classification (GTDB taxonomy): domain Bacteria; phylum Bacillota; class Bacilli; order Lactobacillales; family Streptococcaceae; genus Streptococcus; species Streptococcus mitis_BH. The sequence continues at coordinate 4,086 of NZ_RJOG01000031.1, forward strand.
TCACCCCATTTTTTGTAGGCAACAATCAGCATCCCAAACTGTTTACCCCAGTCTCCCAAATGGTTGACCTTGACTGTTTGATAACCGATTTTTTGGAAAATATGTGACAAGCTATCTCCGATAACAGTTGAGCGTAGGTGACCAATAGAAAATGGTTTAGCGATATTGGGACTAGACATATCGATAACAACATTTTCTTGTTTACCAATATGTTGGTCAGCATAGTGTTCTTTTTCAGTGATAACAGCTTGCAATACTTGAGCAGAAATGGCAGATTTATCAAGGAAAAAGTTGACGTAAGGTCCTGTTGCAACAACCTTTTCAAAGGCTTGGCTGTTAATTTTTTCAGCCAGTTCAGCAGCAATCATTTGAGGTGCTTTACGTTCGACTTTTGCAAGTGAAAAAGCAGGGAAAGCGACATCTCCCATTTCTGAGTTTTTAGGGGTTTCCAGTAAATTTAAAATAGCCTCTTGGTCCAGGCTATCAATGACGCTAGCCAATTCGCTAGCAATCAATTCTTTTGTATTCATTAAGAGCTCCTTTTTGGACTTTTCTACTATTTTATCACAATTTTAAAGAAAGAAGAAAAAATTTTTGAAATCTCCTATTTTTTTGGTATAATATAGTTATAAAATTAGTTATAAATATGCATATAAGAGGATTTTATGAGAAAAAGAGATCGTCATCAGTTAATAAAAAAAATGATTACTGAGGAGAAATTAAGTACACAAAAAGAAATTCAAGATCGGTTGGAGGCGCACAATGTCTTTGTGACGCAGACAACCTTGTCTCGTGATTTGCGCGAAATTGGCTTGACCAAGGTCAAGAAAAATGATATGGTGTATTATGTACTAGCAAATGAGACAGAAAAGATTGATTTGGTGGAATTTTTGTCTCATCATTTAGAAGGTGTTGCAAGAGCAGAGTTTACCTTGGTACTTCATACCAAATTAGGAGAAGCCTCTGTTTTAGCAAATATTGTAGATGCAAACAAGGATGAATGGATTTTAGGAACAGTTGCTGGTGCCAATACCTTATTGGTCATTTGTCGAGACCAGCACGTTGCCAAACTCATGGAAGATCGTTTGCTAGATTTGATGAAAGATAAGTAAGGTCTTGGGAGTTGCTCTCAAGACTTATTTTTAACAAGGAGAGACGGAAAATGGCGACAGAAAAGCTATCACCGGGCATGCAACAGTACGTGGATATTAAAAAGCAATATCAAGATGCTTTTTTGCTCTTTCGGATGGGTGATTTTTATGAATTATTTTATGAGGATGCGGTCAATGCTGCGCAAATTCTGGAGATTTCCTTAACGAGTCGCAACAAGAATGCTGACAATCCGATTCCTATGGCGGGTGTTCCCTATCATTCTGCCCAACAGTATATCGATGTCTTGATTGAGCAGGGCTATAAGGTAGCCATTGCAGAGCAGATGGAAGATCCTAAACAAGCAGTTGGGGTTGTGAAACGAGAGGTTGTTCAGGTCATTACGCCAGGGACAGTGGTCGATAGCAGTAAGCCGGATAGTCAGAATAATTTTTTGGTTGCCATAGACCGCGAAGGCAATCAATTTGGCCTAGCTTATATGGACCTGGTGACGGGTGACTTTTATGTGACAGGTCTTTTGGATTTCACGCTGGTTTGTGGGGAAATCCGCAATCTCAAGGCGCGAGAAGTGGTGCTGGGTTATGACTTGTCTGAGGAAGAGGAACAAATCCTCAGTCGTCAGATGAATCTGGTGCTTTCCTATGAAAAAGAAGGCTTTGAAGACCTTCATTTACTGGATTCACGATTGGCAACTGTGGAGCAAGCGGCATCTAGTAAGCTGCTCCAGTATGTTCATCGGACTCAGATGCGGGAGTTGAACCACCTCAAGCCTGTTATCCGCTATGAAATCAAAGATTTCTTGCAGATGGATTATGCGACCAAGGCTAGTCTGGATTTGGTTGAGAATGCTCGTTCAGGCAAGAAGCAAGGCAGTCTTTTCTGGCTTTTGGATGAAACCAAAACGGCTATGGGGATGCGTCTTTTGCGTTCTTGGATTCATCGCCCCCTGATTGATAAGGAGCGAATCGTCCAACGTCAAGAGGTGGTGCAGGTCTTCCTCGACCATTTCTTTGAGCGCAGTGATTTGACAGACAGCCTCAAGGGTGTCTATGATATCGAACGATTGGCTAGTCGTGTTTCTTTTGGCAAAACCAATCCCAAGGATCTCTTGCAGCTAGCGACCACCTTGTCTAGCGTACCACGGATTCGTGCGATTTTAGAAGGGATGGAGCAACCTGCTCTAGCCTATCTCATTGAACAACTGGATGGAATCCCTGAATTGGAGAGCTTGATTAGCGCAGCGATTGCTCCTGAAGCTCCTCATGTGATTACAGAAGGTGGTATTATCCGGACTGGATTTGATGAGACCTTAGACAAGTACCGTCACGTTCTGAGAGAAGGGGCTAGCTGGATTGCTGAGATTGAGGCTAAGGAGCGCGAAAACTCTGGTATCAGTGCACTTAAGATTGTTTACAATAAAAAGGATGGCTACTATTTTCATGTGACTAATTCGCAACTGGGAAATGTTCCAGCCCACTTTTTCCGCAAGGCGACGCTGAAAAACTCAGAACGTTTTGGAACCGAAGAATTAGCCCGTATCGAGGGAGATATGCTGGAGGCGCGTGAGAAGTCAGCCAATCTCGAATACGAAATTTTTATGCGTATTCGTGAGGAAGTTAGCAAGTATATCCAGCGTTTGCAGGCTCTAGCTCAAGGAATTGCGACAGTTGATGTCTTACAGAGTCTGGCGGTTGTGGCTGAAACCCAGCATTTGATTCGGCCAGAGTTCGGAGAGGATTCGCGAATTGATATCCAGAAAGGGCGCCATGCTGTCGTTGAAAAGGTTATGGGGGCTCAGACCTATATTCCCAATACGATTCAGATGGCAGAAGATACCAGTATTCAACTGATTACAGGGCCCAACATGAGCGGAAAGTCAACCTATATGCGTCAGTTAGCCATGACGGCGGTTATGGCCCAGATGGGGTCTTATGTGCCAGCAGAAAGCGCCCATTTACCGATTTTTGATGCGATTTTTACCCGTATCGGAGCAGCAGATGACTTGGTTTCAGGTCAATCAACCTTCATGGTAGAGATGATGGAGGCTAACAATGCCATTTCGCATGCGACTAAGAACTCTCTCATTCTTTTCGATGAATTGGGACGAGGAACTGCAACTTATGATGGTATGGCTCTCGCTCAGTCTATCATCGAATACATCCATGAGCATATCGGAGCTAAGACCCTCTTTGCGACCCACTACCATGAGTTGACTAGTCTGGAGTCCAGCTTGGAACACTTGGTCAATGTTCACGTGGCAACTTTGGAGCAGGATGGGCAGGTCACCTTCCTTCACAAGATTGAACCAGGTCCAGCTGATAAATCCTACGGTATCCATGTGGCCAAGATTGCTGGTTTGCCAGCAGATCTTTTAGCAAGGGCGGATAAGATTTTGACTCAGTTAGAGAATCAAGGTACAGAAAATCCTACTCCTATGAGACAAACAAGTGCTGTCACTGAACAGATGTCACTATTTGATACGGCAGAAGAAAACCCTATTCTAGCAGAATTAGCTAAATTGGACATTTACAATATGACACCTATGCAGGCTATGAATGTCTTGGTCGAGTTAAAACAGAAACTATAAAGAAAAAATTACTAGTCATTCTAGCTGTATCAAGGAGACTTCTTTGACAATCCCCCACTTTTTTGCTAGAATAGCATCACACAAACAGAATGAGAAGGAGCTGACGCATTGTCGCTCCCTTTTGTCTATTTTTTAAGGAGAAAGTATGCTGATTCAGAAAATAAAAACCTACAAGTGGCAGACCTTGGCTTCGCTCCTGATGACAGGCTTGATGGTTGCTAGTTCACTTTTACAACCGCGTTATCTGCAGGAAGTGTTAGACGCCCTACTTGCTGGGAAATATGAAGCTATTTATAGTATCGGGGCTTGGTTGATTGGTGTGGCCTTGGTCGGTCTGGTTGCTGGTGGGCTCAATGTTATCCTTGCAGCCTATATTGCCCAAGGAGTTTCATCTGACCTTCGAGAGGATGCCTTCCGTAAAATCCAAACCTTTTCTTATGCCAATATTGAACAATTTAATGCGGGAAATCTAGTTGTTCGCATGACAAATGATATCAACCAGATTCAGAACGTGGTCATGATGACCTTCCAAATTCTTTTCAGACTCCCCCTCTTGTTCATCGGTTCGTTTATCCTGGCGGTTCAAACCTTACCTTCTCTGTGGTGGGTGATTGTTCTCATGGTAATCTTGATTTTTAGCTTGACAGCTGTCATGATGGGTATGATGGGGCCTCGTTTTGCCAAGTTTCAAACCCTTCTTGAACGCATCAATGCCATTGCCAAGGAAAATCTGCGTGGCGTTCGTGTGGTCAAGTCCTTTGTCCAAGAAAAAGAGCAGTTTGCTAAGTTTACGGAGGTTTCAGACGAGCTACTCGGTCAAAATCTTTACATTGGTTATGCCTTTTCAGTAGTGGAACCCTTTATGATGTTGGTCGGTTATGGGTCGGTATTCCTCTCTATTTGGCTAGTTGCAGGGATGGTTCAGTCGGATCCGTCAGTTGTTGGCTCCATTGCTTCCTTTGTCAATTACCTAAGCCAGATTATCTTTACCATTGTTATGGTTGGATTTTTGGGAAATTCTGTCAGTCGTGCCATGATTTCTATGCGTCGTATTCGAGAAATTCTTGACGCAGAGCCAGCCATGACCTTCAAGGATGTGCCAGATGAAGAGTTGGTCGGAAGTCTTAGCTTTGAAAATGTGACCTTTACCTATCCAATGGACAAGGAACCGATGCTGAAAGATGTGACCTTTACTATCGAACCTGGTCAGATGGTTGGTGTAGTTGGAGCCACTGGTGCAGGAAAATCAACCTTGGCTCAATTGATTCCACGTCTCTTTGACCCGCAGGAAGGGGCTATCAAAATCGGAGGCAAGGATATTCGAGAAGTGAGTGAAGGGACCCTGCGTAAAGCTGTCTCTATCGTTCTCCAACGTGCCATTCTCTTTAGTGGGACGATTGCTGATAACTTGAGACAGGGCAAAGGAGATGCCACTCTATTTGAAATGGAGCGAGCAGCCAATATTGCTCAAGCCAGTGAATTCATTCATCGTATGGAAAAAACCTTTGAAAGTCCAGTTGAGGAACGGGGAACCAATTTCTCTGGTGGACAAAAGCAAAGGATGTCGATTGCGCGTGGGATTGTCAGCAATCCACGTATTCTGATTTTTGACGATTCGACCTCGGCCTTGGATGCTAAGTCAGAGCGCCTGGTTCAAGAAGCCTTGAATAAGGACTTGAAGGGGACGACAACCATTATCATCGCGCAAAAGATTAGCTCGGTTGTCCATGCAGACAAGATCTTGGTACTGGATCAAGGACGATTGATTGGTCAAGGTACGCATGCAGACTTGGTTGCCAACAATGCTGTTTACCGTGAAATCTACGAAACACAGAAAGGAAAGGAGGAGTAAAATGAAGACAGTTCAATTTTTTTGGAATTATTTTAAAGTCTATAAGCTATCATTTGTAGTTGCTATCCTGATGATTGTTCTGGCAACTCTTGCCCAAGCCCTCTTTCCGGTCTTTTCTGGACAAGCAGTGACGCAGCTAGCTAATTTAGTTCAAGCTTATCAAAATGGCAATCCAGAACTTGTTTGGCAAAGCCTATCAGGAATCATGGTCAATCTTGGCCTGCTGGTTTTGGTTCTCTTTATCTCCAGTGTCATATACATGTGTCTTATGACGCGCGTGATTGCAGAGTCGACAAACGAGATGCGCAAAGGCCTCTTCGGTAAGCTTTCTCGCTTGACGGTTTCTTTCTTTGACCGCCGACAAGATGGCGATATCCTGTCTCGTTTTACCAGTGATTTGGATAATATCCTCCAAGCCTTTAACGAAAGTTTGATTCAGGTCATGAGCAATATTGTTTTATATATTGGTCTGATTCTCGTCATGTTTTCGAGAAATGTGACGCTGGCCCTCATCACCATAGCAAGCACACCAGTGGCCTTCCTTATGCTGATTTTTATTGTAAAAATGGCACGCAAATACACCAACCTCCAGCAAAAAGAGGTAGGGAAACTCAACGCCTATATGGACGAGAGTATTTCAGGCCAAAAAGCCGTGATTGTGCAAGGAATTCAAGAGGATATGATGGCAGGGTTTCTTGAACAAAATGAGCGCGTGCGCAGGGCAACCTTTAAAGGAAGAATGTTCTCAGGAATTCTTTTCCCTGTCATGAATGGGATGAGTCTGGTCAACACAGCCATCGTTATCTTTGCTGGTTCGGCCGTTCTATTAAACGATAAGACTATTGAAACAAGTACAGCCCTAGGTTTGATTGTTATGTTTGCACAATTTTCACAGCAGTACTACCAGCCTATTATTCAAGTTGCGGCTAGTTGGGGAAGCCTTCAGTTAGCCTTTACAGGTGCTGAACGAATTCAGGAAATGTTTGATGCAGAGGAAGAAATTCGACCTGAAAAGGCGCCGACCTTTACTAAGTTGCAAGAAGGTGTTGAAATCAGTCATATTGATTTTTCATACTTACCTGATAAACCTATTTTGAAAGATGTCAGCATTTCTGCCCCTAAAGGCCAGATGACAGCGGTTGTTGGGCCGACAGGTTCAGGAAAAACCACTATTATGAACCTCATCAATCGCTTTTATGATGTTGATGCTGGTGGTATTTATTTTGATGGCAAAGACATTCGTGACTATGACTTGGATAGTCTCAGAAGCAAGGTGGGGATTGTCTTGCAAGATTCGGTCTTGTTTAGCGGAACGATTCGAGACAATATCCGTTTCGGTGTACCAGATGCTAGTCAAGAAATGGTTGAGGCAGCAGCCAAAGCAACCCACATTCACGACTATATCGAAAGCTTGCCTGATAAGTACGATACCCTTATCGATGATGATCAAAGCATTTTCTCGACAGGACAAAAGCAATTGATTTCTATCGCTCGAACCCTGATGACAGATCCAGAAGTTCTCATTCTCGATGAAGCAACTTCAAACGTAGATACGGTGACAGAAAGCAAGATTCAGCATGCCATGGAGGCAGTTGTAGCAGGTAGAACCAGTTTTGTCATTGCCCATCGCTTGAAAACTATTCTCAATGCTGATCAGATTATTGTCCTCAAAGATGGAGAAGTCATTGAACGTGGTAACCACCATGAACTTTTGAAACTAGGTGGATTCTATTCAGAACTTTATCACAATCAATTTGTCTTTGAATAAGAAAGAAGTTGTCCTATGTGGGCAGCTTTTTCTTATCCATAAAAAATATTTATCACAGTCTTAAAAAAAACATATTAGACGAAAGTCATTTTGAGTGATATGATAGGACTATCGTTAACATTCGAAAGGAGAGGCATCATGGCTAGAACGATTGTAGGAGTTGCTGCAAATCTATGTCCTGTAGACGCAGAAGGTAAAAACATTCATTCATCTGTATCTTGTAGATTCGCAGAGAGCATTCGTCAAGTCGGTGGTCTCCCTTTAGTCATTCCTGTTGGTGATGAGTCAGTTGTACGCGATTATGTGGAAATGATTGACAAACTCATTTTGACAGGCGGGCAAAATGTCCATCCTCAGTTTTATGGAGAGAAAAAGACCATCGAGAGTGATGATTACAACCTAGTGCGCGATGAGTTTGAATTGGCACTCTTGAAGGAAGCGCTCCGTCAGAATAAACCAATTATGGCAATCTGTCGCGGTGTCCAACTTGTCAATGTTGCCTTTGGGGGAACTCTCAATCAAGAAATCGAAGGTCACTGGCAAGGATTACCTTTCGGAACATCTCACTCTATTGAGACAGTAGAAGGAAGCGTGGTGGCTAAGCTATTTGGAAAAGAAAGTCAAGTCAACTCCGTCCATCGTCAAAGCATTAAAGATTTGGCACCTAATTTTCGTGTAACTGCTATTGATCCAAGAGACCAGACCATCGAAGCGATTGAGTCTATCGATGAGCACCGCATTATCGGTTTGCAGTGGCATCCAGAGTTTCTGGTCAATGAAGAAGATGGAAATTTAGAATTATTTGAGTATTTATTGAATGAACTGTAACGACTGGAACATCTAGTCGTTCTTTCTTTTATTTTTTCAAAATTTTTGGAATGTGGGATTTTTACGCAAACGTTTGAATTCTGATAAAAATTGGAGAAATTCGACAAAAAACTTGAAAAAAACGAAGGTAAGCGTTATGATAGAAAAGAAGAAATATTGGAGGAATAACATGTCACATATTAAATTTGATTATTCAAAAGTTTTAGACAAATTTGTTGCACCACATGAAGTGGAATACATGCAATCACAAGTAACAGCAGCAGATGAATTGATCCGTAAAGGAACTGGTGCTGGTAGCGACTTTTTGGGATGGTTGGACCTTCCTGAAAACTACGACCGCGAAGAATTTGACCGCATCTTGAAAGCTGCTGAGCAAATCAAATCAGACAGCGATGTTTTGGTTGTAATCGGTATCGGTGGATCTTACCTTGGTGCCAAAGCAGCAATCGACTTCTTGAACCACCACTTTGCAAACTTGCAAACAAAAGAAGAACGCAAGGCTCCACAAATCCTTTACGCAGGAAACTCAATCTCATCTACTTACCTTGCTGACTTGGTAGAGTACGTAGCTGATAAAGATTTCTCAGTAAACGTGATTTCTAAATCAGGTACAACAACTGAACCAGCGATTGCTTTCCGTGTTTTCAAAGAACTCTTGGTTAAGAAATACGGTCAAGAAGAAGCAAACAAACGTATCTATGCAACAACTGACCGCCAAAAAGGTGCTGTTAAGGTTGAAGCAGACGCTAACGGTTGGGAAACATTTGTTGTTCCAGATGATATCGGTGGACGCTTCTCAGTATTGACAGCCGTTGGTTTGCTTCCAATCGCAGCATCAGGAGCTGACATCAAAGCCCTTATGGAAGGTGCGAATGCAGCTCGCAAAGACTACACTTCAGATAAAATCTCTGAAAACGAAGCTTACCAATACGCAGCAGTTCGTAACATTCTTTACCGTAAAGGCTATGCAACAGAAATCTTGGTAAACTACGAGCCATCACTTCAATACTTCTCAGAATGGTGGAAACAATTGGCTGGTGAATCAGAAGGAAAAGATCAAAAAGGTATCTACCCAACTTCAGCCAACTTCTCAACTGACTTACACTCATTGGGTCAATTTATCCAAGAAGGAACTCGTATCATGTTTGAAACAGTAGTCCGTGTTGACAAACCTCGTAAAAACGTGATTATTCCTAGCTTGGAAGAAGATCTTGATGGACTTGGTTACCTTCAAGGAAAAGACGTTGACTTTGTAAACAAAAAAGCGACTGACGGTGTTCTTCTTGCCCACACAGATGGTGACGTACCAAACATGTATGTGACTCTTCCAGAGCAAGATGCTTTCACTCTTGGTTACACTATCTACTTCTTCGAATTGGCAATTGCTCTTTCAGGTTACTTGAATGCTATCAACCCATTTGACCAACCAGGTGTTGAAGCTTACAAACGTAACATGTTTGCCCTTCTTGGAAAACCAGGATTTGAAGAATTGAGCAAAGAACTTAACGCACGTCTATAATAGAAGAAAAGAGTGGTTTGTCCACTCTTTTTACTCTCTTTATCCATAGAAATTGGACTCAGCCAAGACTTGTGATATAATATAGAGAGCAAAAAGGCAGACGCCTAGAGACTTTATAGGAGAAACTATGTCAAAAGATATCCGCGTACGTTACGCACCAAGTCCAACAGGACTACTACACATCGGGAATGCCCGTACAGCATTGTTCAACTACCTTTACGCACGTCATCATGGTGGAACTTTTATTATCCGTATTGAAGATACTGACCGTAAACGTCATGTCGAGGATGGGGAACGTTCACAGCTTGAAAATCTTCGTTGGTTAGGTATGGATTGGGATGAAAGCCCAGAAACACATNAAAATTACCGCCAGTCTGAGCGTTTGGACTTGTATCAAAAATACATCGACCAACTATTAGCTGAAGGAAAAGCCTACAAATCTTACGTTACAGAAGAAGAGTTGGCAGCTGAACGCGAACGCCAAGAAGCAGCTGGCGAAACACCACGCTACATCAATGAATACCTTGGTATGAGTGAAGAAGAAAAAGCAGCTTACATCGCAGAACGTGAAGCAACAGGGATCATCCCAACTGTTCGTTTGGCTGTCAATGAGTTAGGTATCTACAAATGGCATGATATGGTCAAAGGTGATATCGAATTTGAAGGTGGCAATATCGGTGGTGACTGGGTTATCCAAAAGAAAGATGGTTACCCAACTTACAACTTTGCCGTTGTCATCGATGACCATGATATGCAAATTTCTCACGTAATCCGTGGAGACGACCACATTGCTAATACACCAAAACAGCTCATGGTTTATGAAGCACTTGGTTGGGAAGCTCCAGAGTTCGGTCACATGACCTTGATTATCAACTCTGAGACTGGGAAGAAGTTATCTAAACGTGATACTAATACACTTCAATTTATCGAAGATTACCGAAAGAAAGGTTACCTTCCAGAAGCAGTCTTTAACTTTATTGCTCTTCTTGGTTGGAACCCAGGTGGCGAAGATGAAATCTTCTCTCGTGAAGAACTCATTAAGCTTTTTGATGAAAACCGCCTCAGCAAGTCTCCAGCAGCCTTTGATCAGAAGAAACTCGACTGGATGAGCAATGATTATATCAAGAATGCAGAACTAGAAACTATCTTTGAAATGGCAAAACCATTCTTAGAGGAAGCAGGACGTTTAACTGACAAAGCTGAAAAACTAGTTGAACTCTATAAACCACAAATGAAATCAGTAGATGAAATTATTCCATTGACAGATCTCTTCTTCTCAGATTTCCCAGAATTGACAGACGCAGAACGCGAAGTCATGGCGGGGGAAACAGTCCCAACAGTTCTTGAAGCCTTCAAAGCAAAACTTGAAGCGATGACAGATGATGAATTTGTAACAGAAAATATCTTCCCACAAATCAAAGCTGTTCAAAAAGAAACAGGTATTAAAGGGAAAAATCTTTTCATGCCCATTCGTATTGCAGTTTCAGGTGAAATGCATGGACCAGAATTGCCAGATACTATCTTCTTATTAGGCCGTGAAAAATCAATCCAACATATCGAAAACATGCTAAAAGAAATCTCTAAATAAGAAGGAGGTAATAATGGACATCTGGGAAAAGATGTACGAAGAAGCACAGAAATTGTATAATCCACATGAAGTATCTGATTTTGTTTATGCTAATCATGTTGTTGCCGCAGTAGAAGCAGAAGATGGACAAATATTTACAGGATTCTGTATGGAGGGAACCTGTGGTGTTTTCCATCTCTGCGCAGAACAGGCGGCACTCTTCAATATGTACCAATTTTCAGGACAAACTAAGGTTAAGAAAGTATTAGCCTTTCGAGATAAACCACCTTATGGTGGAAGTTCAGCCATGCCTTGCGGTGCCTGTAGAGAATTCCTTTTAGAGCTTAATGCTGAAAATAAAGATGCAGAATTTATGATGGACTACGATACAAGAAAGACGGTGAAAGTCGCAGAACTAATCCCATATTGGTGGGGAGAAGAGCGTGCTTCCAAATTTAATAATCAATAGAAGAGTTAGTATAATTCTGGCTCTTTTTACTTAATTTGAAAAAAGCAGAAAAAGTTGTTGACAAAAAATAAAAAGTCGGTATAATAGTAAGAGTTGAAAATAACAGCTCAGGTCCGTTGGTCAAGGGGTTAAGACACCGCCTTTTCACGGCGGTAACACGGGTTCGAATCCCGTACGGACTATGGTATGTTGCGGTTGAGGCACTTGATGAAAAAAGATTAAAAAAGTTTCAAAAAAGTGTTGACAAGCGAAAGCGGCTGTGATATACTAATATAGTTGTCACTTGAGAGAAGCGAGTGACAAAGACCTTTGAAAACTG
>NZ_RJOG01000032.1:0-15468 GCF_003942965.1 Streptococcus mitis
AGTTTTCAAAGGTCTTTGTCACTCGCTTCTCTCAAGTGACAACTATATTAGTATATCACAGCCGCTTTCGCTTGTCAACACTTTTTTGAAACTTTTTTAATCTTTTTTCATCAAGTGCCTCAACCGCAACATACCATAGTCCGTACGGGATTCGAACCCGTGTTACCGCCGTGAAAAGGCGGTGTCTTAACCCCTTGACCAACGGACCTGAGCTGTTATTTTCAACTCTTACTATTATACCGACTTTTCTAACTTTGTCAACAACTTTTTTAAACTTTTTTTATTAATTTTACAACAGCTTCCGTTCGAGCAGTGTGTGGGAACATATCAACCGACTGGATATAATGGAGATCATAGACTTCTACTAAACGTACTAAATCACGAGCCAAGGTCGAAACATTGCAAGAAATATAGACCATTTTTTCTGGTACATAGGTAAGAATAGTATCTAATAACTTATCATCCAGACCTGTACGTGGTGGATCCACAATCAGAGCATCTGCTCGGTAGCCTTCCTTGTACCAACGAGGAATAATCTCTTCTGCCGTTCCAGCTTCGTAATGTGTGTTGTCAAATCCCATTCTTTTAGCATTTCGCTTAGCATCTTCAATGGCCTCTGGAATAATATCCATACCTCTGAGTGTTTTTACTTTCTTTGCAAAGGCAAATCCAATCGTTCCAACTCCACAATAAGCATCAATCAAATGGTCTTCTTTATCAACATCCAACGCTTTTACCGCCTCACTATAGAGGACTTCTGTTTGTTCAGGATTTAGTTGATAGAATGCTCGAGGGGATAGTGAAAATTCATAATCAAGAACACCTTCTTGAATACTCTCTTGTCCCCAGATAATCTCTGTCTTTTCACCATAAATCTCACTGGTTTTAGCTGTATTTGTATTAACAGCTACTGTCACAACCTCTGGAGAATCTTTAACTAAGTCTTTCACTAGTTGGGTTAAATTAAGCTGACGATTTGTAACAATAATAATCTGAACCTGTCTAGTCTTTCTTGCTCGTCGGACCATTATCGTTCTAACACCTAGAACTTTTCTCTCATCCGTGATTGGAATCTGGTGATAAGTAAGTAATTCTGCTAGACGATTAGCAATCACTTGGGTTTCCTTATCTTGTACCAGGCAGTCTTTCAACTCTACTAAATAGTGAGAGTTTTGTGCATATAAGCCCGTCTTGACCTGATTCTTAAATTTTCGAGTCTGAAATTGTAACTTAGCACGATAGTACTTGGGTTCCTGCATTCCAATCGTCGGGCGGATTTCATAATTTTCATATCCTGCAGGGGCAAATTTTTTTAGCGCTTGGTGAAGTAAGTCCGTCTTGAACTCCAGCTGCTTATCATAATGCAGGTGCATGATTTGGCAGCCTCCGCACTCATTATAAATAGTACAAGCTGGCACAACTCGAAATTTAGACTTCTTATTAACCTTTAGTAATTTTGCTTCAACAAAGTTACGTTTAATAGAAGTAATCTGACAATAGATATCTTCACCTTTGAGAGCACCAGGCACAAAGACTAATGTTTTTTGATAAAAGCCGATTCCCTCACCATTAATTCCCATGCGCTTGATTTTTAATGGTATTTTTTGTTTCACTTTCAGATTCATACCCCTATCTTATCACATTTTGAGTTATAATAGAACTATGAAAATCACAAAACTTGAAAAGAAAAAAAGACTCTATCTGATGGAGCTTGATAATGACGACAAATGCTACATTACTGAAGATACTATTGTTCGTTTTATGTTATCGAGAGATAAGGTGATAAGCGAAGAGGAATTGAAGGAGATTCAGGACTTTGCTCAATTTTCTTACGGTAAGAATCTAGCCCTCTACCACCTATCCTTTAAAGCTCGCACTGAAAAAGAAGTCAGAGAATATCTGAAAAAATACGATATTGATGAAAACATCGTTTCTCAAGTCATTATTAATCTTAAAGAAGATAAGTGGATTAATGACAGCCAGTACGCTTATGCTATCATCAATGCCAATCAACTTTCAGGAGACAAGGGGCCTTATGTACTGACTCAGAAATTAGCACAAAAAGGAATTTCAAAATCTACTATAGAAGAGAACTTGAAAGAATTTGATTTTTCGGAAGTTGCTCAACGTGTTGCAGAGAAACTGCTTAAAAAATACTCTGGAAAGCTTCCTGCTCGCGCCTTGCAAGATAAGATTATCCAGAATATGACCAACAAGGGTTTTTCCTATTCTGATGCTAAAAGTGCCTTTGACGAATTGGATAGTCAAGTTGACCAAGAAACGACTCAGGAACTCATCTTCAAGGAGCTTGATAAGCAATATGCCAAGTATGCCCGAAAATATGAAGGATACGAACTTAAACAGCGTTTAACCCAAGTTTTAGCGCGAAAAGGCTACGATTTTTCGGATATAGCAAGCGCTCTCAGAGAATATCTTTAATATTTTCATGTAAAATTCACAGATTTTAGGTAATTTTATGGTACAATAGTAAACGATAAACTTATAAATTGTAGAAAGTTGGTTAGTTATGAAGCTTCCAAAAGAAGGCGACTTTATTACAATTCAAAGTTATAAGCATGATGGAAGTCTCCACCGAACTTGGCGGGACACCATGGTACTAAAAACAACAGAAAACGCCATTATTGGTGTCAACGATCATACACTGGTTACCGAAAGTGATGGTCGTCGTTGGGTAACTCGAGAACCGGCTATTGTTTACTTTCACAAGAAATATTGGTTTAATATCATTGCCATGATTCGCGATAATGGAATTTCCTACTATTGCAATATGGCTAGCCCCTACTATCTGGATGAAGAAGCACTGAAGTATATTGATTACGATTTGGATGTTAAAATTTTTACAGATGGGGAAAAACGTCTCTTGGACGTTGAGGAGTATGAGCGTCACAAACGCAAAATGAATTATTCTGATGACTTGGACTATATTTTAAAAGAACATGTCAAAATTCTTGTTGATTGGATTAACAATGGACGTGGTCCTTTCTCAGAAGCCTATGTAAACATTTGGTACAAGCGCTATGTAGAACTAAAGAATCGGTAAAGTTGTCAAACTAGGGTGAAAGCCCTGGTTTTTTATTTGAAAAACCCAGCTTTTCAGCTGGGTTGGTCCCTATATATCTAATTTTGTAACTGTAAATTTGATATGGGAATAGTCTTTTTCAACATCCTTATCCAGTAAGAAAGCCGTTGCGTCCTTCTTAACCTGAACCAGGTCAATATTCTGGGCTTGAGCTGCATAGACACATCCACAATAACATTGACGATAGATGTCATACTCCTCACACATCTCAACTGAACGTTTATAGCCCTGATTTTTCTTGAAATCACTGGGAAGATAGTGGGTGGTATAAATCTTTTGCACATCGATTCCGATGCTGTTGATGGTCTGAGAATTCTTATGAGGACTAATGGTTAAAGCCGAACCGAAGTAGTCAAAGCCTAAATCCATAGCCACTTGCGCTGTTTTATCCAGACGGTAGTCAAAGCACACCTTGCAACGGTCACCACCTTCAGGCTCTTCCTCCAATCCTCGTACCAATTTACGGTATTCATTGGGTTCATAAGGCGCTTCTAGGTACTGAACCGTATTTCCAGTCCGCTCATTAAAATCACTGACAAACTTTTTAGTCACATAGGCACGCTTATGGTATTCTGCCTTGGGATGGATATTAGAATTGGCAAAATAGATTGTCACATCAGTATACTTAGTCAAATATTCTAGAGTATAGGTACTACAAGGGGCACAGCAAACGTGCATGAGAATGGTTGGACGTTGCTCATTTTTCTCCCATACTTGTACCATCTTCTGCATGACACGGTCATAATTAATCTTCTGATTGGGGTTCATCTTGCTCAGAATTTCTTCTACATCGATCATGTTCTTCTCCTTTTTCTAGTCTTATTTTATCATATAAGTTAGGAGAGCTCAAATCAATTTAGAAGTGAATATCATAAAAAGGAGGAATAGCCATCCCCTCCTTTTGTGTTTTTTATAAGTTGTTTTCTATAGAAAGCTTACATCATGCCGCCCATCATGCTTGGATCCATTGTTGGAGCTAGGGCTGCTGGTTCTGGTTTATTGGCTACGACTGCTTCCGTAGTCAAAATCAAGCTGGCTACAGATGCTGCATTTTGTAGAGCTGAACGACTCACTTTAACCGGGTCGATAATCCCTTGATCAATCATGTTGACCCACTCGCCAGTTGCTGCGTTGAAGCCTGTACCAAGCTCGGCATTTTTCAAACGATCGATAACGATAGAGCCTTCAAATCCTGCATTGTGGGCGATCTGACGAACAGGTTCTTCCAAGGCACGAAGAACAATATTGCGTCCTGTTGCTTCATCTCCTGTCAATTCCAAATCAGCCACGGCTGGAATGACATTGACAAGAGCTGTCCCACCACCAGCAACGATACCCTCTTCAACGGCTGCACGAGTAGCGTTGAGGGCATCTTCGATGCGGAGTTTCATTTCTTTCAACTCAGTTTCAGTTGCGGCTCCGACCTTGATGACTGCGACACCACCTGACAATTTGGCCAAGCGTTCTTGCAATTTTTCACGGTCAAATTCAGAAGTTGTAGTTTCGATTTGAGACTTGATAACTGCAACACGGTGAGAAATCGCTTCAGGATTTCCAGCACCTTCTACGATAACAGTGCTATCTTTGTCCACAGTTACTCTCACTGCTTGACCCAGTGCTTCAATTGTCGCATCTTTCAACTCAAGACCTAGATCTTCTGTGATAACTGTTCCACCTGTTAAGATGGCGATATCTTCAAGCATTGCTTTACGACGGTCACCAAAACCAGGTGCCTTGACTGCTACCACGTTGAAGGTCCCACGAATCTTATTCAAAACAAGTGTAGGCAATGCTTCACCATCCACATCATCCGCAATAATCAAGAGTGGACGACTGCTTTGGAGAATACTTTCTAGGAGCGGCAAGATTTCTTGGATATTTGAGATCTTCTTATCAGTAATCAAAATGTATGGATTTTCAAGGTCAGCCACCATTTTTTCGCTATCTGTCACCATGTACTGTGAAAGGTAACCACGGTCGAACTGCATTCCTTCAACAACTTCCAGTTCTGTTTCCATACCACGTGACTCTTCGATAGTGATGACACCATCTTTTCCAACCTTTTCCATGGCTTCAGAGATGTACTCACCGACTTTTTCAGAACGAGAAGAGACAGCAGCAACCTGAGCGATGGCTTCTTTGTTGGAAACAGGGATAGCGTTGTTTTTCAAGGCTTCTACTGCTGCAGCAACTGCTGTTTCAATACCGCGACGAATGCCGATTGGATTTGCGCCTGCTGTGACGTTTTTGATTCCTTCGCGGACTATCGCTTGGGTCAAAACAGTTGCAGTTGTAGTCCCGTCACCTGCGATATCATTGGTTTTTGAAGCTACTTCTGATACCAATTTGGCACCCATATTTTCAAAATGGTCTTCCAATTCGATTTCTTTGGCAATGGTCACACCATCATTGGTAATCAAGGGTGAGCCAAATGATTTTTCAAGAACGACATTACGACCTTTTGGTCCCAAGGTTACTTTAACAGTGTCTGCAAGGATATCGACACCACGAACCATAGCTGAACGGGCATCTGATGAAAAT
The DNA here is from genome assembly GCF_003942965.1 of Streptococcus mitis. Lineage (GTDB taxonomy): Bacteria > Bacillota > Bacilli > Lactobacillales > Streptococcaceae > Streptococcus > Streptococcus mitis_BH. Next base: position 5,642 of record NZ_RJOG01000032.1, read on the forward strand.
TTAATTTCTTTTGACATACTTACTTTCTCCTTCTATTCTTCAATGATTGCCAAGATGTTAGCTTCGCCAACGATGATGTACTTTTCATCGCCATCTTTAACATCAAGACCTGCATGGGCTTCAACTAAGACACGATCTCCAGCTTTAACACTTGGAGCAACCAAGTCACCGTTCAAGGTACGAACACCTTGTCCAGTAGCCACAACTTGGGCTGTTTTGGTTTTTTCTTGGGCTGAGCCTGCAAGGACAAAGCCACCAACAGTTTGTTCTTTTTCTTCGATTTTTAAGACCACACGGTCTCCTAATGGTTTCAACATCTGCTTTCCTCCATAATGAGATAGATATCATTAGCACTCTTTGTATTCGAGTGCTAATTCATAGTTCTATTGTATCACTTGGTCAAAAATAGTCAAGAAAAAAGTCTGACTTTCTCAAGATAAAAAGCCTGAGACCAACTCAGACTTTTTAATGTTTAAAATGGCAATTCTTCCTCTTCCAAGACCAAATCCGCCAAATCTTGGCCTGCATTATTTTCACGCATGGCACGTTGGGCGCGACTTTCCAAGAGTTGGAATCCTGTGACAAGTACTTCGGTCACGTAGTTCATTTGACTATTTTTCTCAAAACGACGGGTACGAAGTTCTCCATCCACAGAGATAAGACTACCTTTAGTTGCGTAGCTGGCCAAGCTTTCTGCTAGTCTGCCCCAAAGAACCATATTGACAAAGTCAGCTTCACGCTCCCCATTTTGGTCTTTGTAACGACGGTTCACAGCGATAGTTGCTCGCGCTACTGACTTGTCATTGTTGGTTTTGTGCAATTCTGGTGTAGACGTTAAACGTCCGATTAAGATAACTTTATTATACATATTTTTTCCTCCTACTTATCTATTCGTAGGAAATCAAAAAAAGTTACAGAAATTTGTAACTTTTCGAGAAAATTTTTTATTTTTTATGAACCATGAAACCTGTTGCCTGTTGATTTGCCATAATGGTCATATCTGTAATCTGCACACGGCGAGGTTGATTGGTCACATAGATAACTGTATCAGCGATATCTTGTGCCTGCAAGGCTTCGATTCCTTGGTAAACGGACGCAGCTCGTTCTTTATCACCGTGAAAACGTACCGTCGAAAAATCTGTTTCGACAATTCCAGGCTGAATGGTGGTCACCTTGATATCTGTTGAAATGGTATCAATTCGCAGTCCATCTGAAAAGGTCTTAACTGCTGCCTTGGTAGCTGAATAAACTGCTGCACCTGCATAGGCGTAGATTCCTGCGGTTGACCCCATGTTGATGATATGTCCTTGATTGGCTTTTACCATTGTTGGCAAGAAACAGCGAGTGACTGCCATCAAACCTTTGACATTGGTATCCAACATAGTTAACATATCCAACTCTTCATAGTCCTGATAAGGTGCTAAACCTAGAGCCAGGCCAGCATTGTTGACCAGAATATCAATCTGACCTATCGTTTCTAGAATATCAGAGCAGACAGTCTTTACCATGGTCATATCCGTGACATCTAGCTGAAAAGTCCAAACTGTTTGATTTGGAAAAGTTTCTGCAAACTCCGACTTGAGAATTTCTAGTCTGTCTATCCGTCGTCCAGTTAGAACGACATTCTCACCCTGCTCCAGATAAACACGCGCAATCGCTTCACCAATACCTGATGTCGCTCCTGTAATCACTACATTTTTTGCCATCTTATTTCCTTCTAGCTGGTCTATCAGATATTAACAACTTCTTAGGCAGTCCAGTGTTTCGCTGGGTCAAATGGAGTTCCGACAACTTGATCTTCTGATAATTCAATAACCCCTCGTTTTTGCGGAGCATTTGGCAGATGCAATTCACGAGGGCTACACATCATGCCAAAACTCTTTTCGCCACGAAGCTCACCTGGGAAAATAAGATTGCCTTTGGGCATCATAGCTTCTGGAAGAGCTACAATGGTTTTCAACCCAAGACGCGCATTAGGAGCCCCTGCAACGATTTGCACTGTCTTGTCACTCGCGACTGCAACTTGGCAGATGTTGAGGTGGTCACTATCTGGATGGGCTACCATCTCGACAATCTCACCAACAACAAACTTAGGTTCCCTATCATTGACAATTTCTTCTGTAAAGCCTTCCGTATGTAATTCTTGATTCAAACGAGCGACTTGCTCATCTGTCAAAAAGACTTGACCGCGCTCTGCAATTTCAAACAAACTTGAAACTTCAAAAATATTCCAAGCCACTGTTTCCCCATTATCTTTGAGAAAAACACGGGCTACCTTGCCTTTGCGCTCCACATCCAGTTTGGCATCTCCGCTATTTTTCGCGATGACCATAAGGACATCACCGACATGTTCTTTGTTATATGTAAAAATCATTGTTTCTATTTTCTCCTATTTCAGTCCTGCTAAAAAGTCATTAATTTGTTGCTTGCTTTTACGGTCGCGATTGACAAAACGGCCGATTTCCTTGTCCTTTTCTAGAACAACAAGGCTGGGGATTCCATAAATATCCCAGAGTTTGGCCAAATCCATATACTGGTCTCTATCCACTCGAATAAAGGTAAACTCTGGATTGCTCTCCTCAATTTCTGGTAAGGCAGGATAGATATAACGACAATCGCCACACCAGTCTGCTACAAAAAGAAAGACCTTCTTGCCATCTTTTTCTACTAAAGATGCTAATTCTTCTAAACTTGCTGGTTGTATCATAAGACTTCCTCCTCATAGACCAGGTCTTCATTTTCATAGACAAAGGTATAATGACGGCCATCCTCAAAAATGACGCCACCAACCAAGCTCTCTAGACTGCTTTCATAGACTTGAACATAGAGGGTAGCAATTTCTCCCATGTCTGAAAAATGGTCTCGCACCATCGCTGTCAACTCTTCCTGGGTCTTCATGAGCTTACGATCATCTGCAACTTTTTTCGTAGCAAGGGCAAGGCTCCCAATACCAAGCAGAGCCAGACCTGCCATCCACATTTTTTTAGCTTTCATACCATTCATTTTAACACAAAAAAGGCTTTAGGACAAATGAGGAAGCAGCAGAAAAGCAAGTAAAAAGCCTCTTCCTTTAAGGAAAAGGACTTCTTATTCTTATTGCCAGGCACCTGAGTTGCCAACGTAGTAACCATCAGGTGTGTAGGTATTGCGAAGCATCTTACCTGATGAAGCCAGATAATACCACTTACCATTGTCTTTGACCCAATCATTCGCTAGCATGGCACCAGAAGAACTTACATAATACCATTCTCCCTTGTCATAAACCCAAGTGCTTGCTTTCATGGCTCCTGAAGTTGATAAATAGTACCACTTACCTTGGTCGTAAAGCCAGTCACTCGCAATCATAGCTCCTGATGATTTAAAGGCATACCAGTTGCTACCTTGATAAAGCCAAGTTTGATTGAACATGACTCCTTGATCATTCATAAAGTACCAAGTTCCCTTGTCCTTAACCCAATCCTTCTGCACTAATTGGCCTTGTTTTTGATAGTACCACTTTTCACTGTAATTCTTTTTTAGCCAGCTTTCTGCTTTTACAATCGGATAAAGTATTTTGAAGGCTCCTGCCCCCCTGTAGGAATGACTAATAACTCCTGGTTTTTGAAGTTTCAATTCTTCATAGTCGTCTGCCCAAGCAAATACTTTTTGACCATTGACAGTCTCTGGTAAGGTAGCAGTGTAGGTCTTAGTTTGATAGTCCCATTTTGCATCAAGGTAGGTGTGTTGATCATTTGATTCGTCAATACGGAAGTAACCACTCTTTCCACCGTCATTATATACATCATCTACTACTTTAGTGGACCATGTCTTTACTTCATTTCCGCTCTTGGCTTCTACCTTGATATCTCCTCTATAGCCATAAGGTACATAGAAATTAAGGTAACGCCCCTCTGTACCGACCATAGACTTGTCCTTTTCTTGACCTAGGAAATTGACTGTCTGATCTTGACCATTGAGACTGACCCTCCACTCGATTTTCTCAGTTTTTGGTAAATCCAAGACTTTGATATCCACTTCATGGCCATTGTTGAATCGAAGAATCTTGCCATCTTGATACTGAACGCCACCCTTAATAACCCACTCTTCTTCAAGATCGAAGGCCTTTCCCGAATGAGGGAAAGCTAGTAAAGCTAAACCTGCTAGAGACAAACCAAATAGTGTGATTTTTTTCATCGTAGATCCTCCTTAGGATTTTTTATGTTAATTATATCACTATGTTTTTATTTTGCAACTCATATCCTAAATATGCAAGTAAAAAACCTCTGAGATTCTTCTCAAAGGTTCTGATTTTGCTAATTGCTGTTCTCAACTGCTGCAGTCACAAAGGCAGTGTAGAGTTCTTCTGGGCGGTTTGGACGACTTGAAAGTTCAGGGTGATACTGACACGCTACAAAGAATTTATTTTCAGGAATTTCCACAATTTCGACCAAACGATTGTCTGGAGAAACACCTGAGAAGACAAAACCTGCTGCCTCAAACTGCTCACGGAAGGCATTATTAAACTCATAACGGTGACGGTGACGGCGTTGCACCACTTCTTGATTGTGATAAGCAGCGGCTGCCTTAGAGCCACGTTTCAACTTCGATGGATAAAGCCCCAAACGAAGGGTTCCACCCATATCCTCAACATCAATCTGATCACGCATGATATCAATGATAGGGTATTTTGTTTCTGGTGCAAGCTCTGCAGAATTGGCACCTTCAAGATCCAAAACGTGACGAGCAAACTCGATACAAGTCAACTGCATTCCCAAGCAGACACCCAGCATGGGAACATCATTTTCACGCGCATAGCGGATAGCTTGGATTTTCCCTTCAGTACCACGTTGACCAAAACCACCTGGTACGATGATTCCGTCCGCATCAGACAAAAGCTCTGCCACATTCTCTGCTGTCACATCATTGGCATTGATCCAATTGATTTTAACTTCTGCGTCGTTGGCATAACCAGAGTGTTTCAAGGCTTCGACCACAGAAATGTAGGCATCTTGCAACTCCACATACTTACCGACAAGGGAAATTTTAACTTGTTTCTTGAGGTTCATGACCTTGTCCACCATGGCTGACCATTCTGTCATATCTGCTACTGGTGCGTCTAATTTCAAATGGTCACAGACAATTTGATCCATACCTTGAGCCTGCAAGTTCAATGGAATTTGGTAAAGGTGCTCAACATCCAACGATTCGATAACGGCTTCTGGTGCCACATCACAGAACTGGGCTAGTTTGTTTTTAATTCCTTGACCAGCTGGCTCTTCTGTACGAATAACCAACATATTTGGCTGGATTCCCAATCCACGCAATTCTTTTACAGAGTGTTGAGTTGGTTTGGTTTTCATTTCACCAGCTGCCTTGAGGTAAGGAAGGAGGGTTGTATGGATGTACATGACATTGTCCGCCCCCACATCTGCCTTCATCTGACGAAGGGCCTCTAAGAATGGCAAGGACTCGATATCTCCTACTGTTCCACCAACCTCTGTAATAATGACATCAGAATCAGTTGTTAGAGCAGCACGCTTGATTTTTTCTTTCAAAGCATCTGTGATATGAGGAATAACCTGAACAGTTGCCCCAAGGTATTCTCCACGGCGTTCCTTACGAAGCACTTCACTGTAAATTTTACCAGTTGTCACGTTGGAATATTTGTTAAGATTGATATCGATGAAACGCTCATAGTGACCCAAGTCCAAATCTGTCTCAGCCCCATCATCTGTCACAAAAACTTCCCCGTGCTGGTAAGGACTCATGGTTCCTGGATCAATATTGATATAAGGGTCAAACTTTTGAATAGTTACTTTGAGACCACGATTTTTCAAGAGACGGCCCAGACTCGCTGCAACGATCCCTTTCCCAATAGACGATACCACACCACCAGTTACAAAAATATATTTCGTAGACATAGATTCCTCTTTCTAAAATGCTCAAGGCCTTGTTAACTACGAGGGGACATAGAAAACAAGACCCTACTAATAAGAATAATCTGGGACGACTGCACCAGATTCACAACCAAAATACAAGAAGATAACTTCTTGAAAAAACAAAAATAGCTCCCTAAGAACTAGGGAGCTCCGACCTCTAAAAGAGGTGCCCGAACAATATGATACCTAAAAATAGGATAATTGTCAATAGCTAACTTTTATTCCTCGACGTTTTCAGAATCATCGTCTGAAAACTCGTCGTCTTCTTCGTTGAGATCCACGTCTTCACCCAAGTCATCTGGGGCGATTTCGTTGATTTCTGCATCGTAAGCTTCCACTTCATTTTTCTCATCATCTGGATTTTCATCATCGTATGAAAGAGCAGGATCTGCTTCGTATGCATCTTCATCTTCTGGATCATCTGCATTGTAGTCAATGGCATCTGAATCGCCATCCATGAAGGCATTGACACGTTTTTTCTTAGCTTTTGGTGCTACTTCATCGTCATCATTTTCTTCAAGAGCGATGATTTCTTCATCGATTTCATCAACACCATACCATGAACGAAGACCCCATTTGTTGTCTCCAAGTGAGATGAAGCTACCGTCAAAGTTCAACTCTGTGTAAAACAAAGGCAAGGCTTCACGGATATCGCTGTTTGATGTTCCAAGGTAGTTTTGAATTTCGTTTACAAGATCGCTAAAATGCATCTCATGGTCGCGACCACGAAGTTCCAAGATAGCACGCGCTACCTCAATCATAGATAGTTCACTTTTTTCTTGCCCAGCAAATACTTCTAATTCCAAAGCGTTTCTCCTCATTTATACTACTATCGCCAGAGCGAACAGACTCTGACCTCATTTTATCATTTACTCTTTATTTTACGATAATTTTACGGAATAGTCAAAGGTTAAGGGGGGGGAAAGTGATAGGACTTTTATTTCTTCGCTACCCAGCCGATGGCATCGTAAGGTGGGGTTTCGGTATCAATCCAGATAAATTCAATACCAATTTCCCCATTTTTAAACTTAGTCAAACGAATGCCGTTGATTTCCAGCTCATTGAGTCGTTGACCTGTCAAGACTTCACGTTCCTTCAACTGGAAAACACCACGTAAGATCCAATTCCCAAGAATTTCTTGCTTATCAGTTGACTGAATTGCCTTTCCAGCTTCTTGATTTATATAGGCGTTAATAACATCACCAGAAGATAAAAAGCGTAGTTTAAAGGTTCTTTCCTCTTTTGGTAGAGCTAGTTTTTTAGTGCCAGGTTCAAAAGTCCCAAATCCAGAACCAAAGAAATCTGGTCTTTCGTCATGGAAGTTCTTAGAGTCAGGCAGAGGAATGTAAACTTCACTAACTGGACGATACACTAACTGTTCAATTTCTTTAATGAGCTTTTCATTGCCAGTCTCATGGATAAAGTTAATCAAACCTTCACGAATAGCCTTCATCTGAGCTTTTTCTTCCTTGCTCGTCCATTTTTTCAAGAGAATTTCTTCTAAGGAAAAAGTCACAAAAGCTAGTTCTTCTGGAGCTAGATTGTTCTTAAATTTATCCTGAATCTTTAAAATCCGTGGTAGACGATCTTTCTTAGCTAATTTTGAACCACCATTAAAGGCATTGAAACCAGAGTTTTCTTCCACATTTCCATGTTTATCTGTAATAACCCAAGACACTGTTTCTAAGACATCGGTTTTATCCTTTTCAGCTGTCAGTAAATGAAGGTTTTCAAAGAGAGAAAAAGGATCTTCAATATAATGGACATCCCAAGTATCTACCACAATGTCTTTATTATTAAAAGTCATGTGGAGCTGACTGTCAGCTGCCGTGTACTTGTAGTGGTGTTGCCCATCCGTAAATCGAAAATTGGTTGGATTGTTTTTGGTAGTTGATCCTTCAATGACCAGATTATCAATATCGACTGGCAAATAAGTCGTCTCCCCAACAAAAATCTTCGGATTTTCTCCCTTTGGTGTTGGCATCAGGACATGATAAACAGCTTCAACATTAACCGAATCCGAGCTAAAACCTTTGATTTGTGCCTTAGAGGATTCGATTCTCTGGTTCCTTAAGGTCGCAATCTTTCGTGCCAACTCTTCATAGCGTTGATAATTTTTCTTGTCAGCCGTTTCTTTATCTGCTGAGATATCTGCATGGAATTTGATATCACCCAACAAGTCCGTCCAATCTTGAGAATCCTTCTTAAACTGAGCGATTTTTTGGTCTCCAGAATTAATCCCAAAAGACTTGATACCCACTAGGTATTTATGATTTTCATCCACTACGACAGAAGCATCATAAGAGGTATTGGCAATATCTTCTCCAATCGCATTAAAAGCCTTCTGAAAGACTGTTTCTTGAAATTTAGAATTAACAATTGGAGCAACATAATTCTCTGTTTGTCCTTCATCTTCTGATTCTGCCTTTTGAGAGAAAGCTTGGCTCAAACTAGCGAAGTTGGTAATTAAAGTTTTGTATTTGTCTTTTTGTTCAGACTTTAGATGTTCCCACATAAGCACCCTCTTTTCTATTTTCAGTATATCAAAAGAAGATTAGTTTTTCACTAACCCTCTTATATATTCGTTAATTAATACTGTAAAATTCGAGATTTCCTCGTTTTTTTACCAATTTTAAATAATCTTCATCTGATAGAAGGGCTAGACCATCATCATAAGACTTGATTTTTTCAAGAGCTTGATCATAGCTATCTACAAAGTCCTTGACATAGGACTGCCCTTCAAATTGTCCATTCATCTTGGTGTAGATAATGGCAATTTTTCCTGAACGTTCAAGTTGAGATTGCCCCTGACTTTCATTTAAAGCCTTGGCAACATTTTCCGCGATACGTTTAATCACGGGTACAACCACACTGTTTCCAGCCTGCTTGTATAGCTGACCGTTAGAAATCCCTTCTGGGATTTTAAAGGATTTAGGATAGCCTTGAACATTAAAGGTTTCTTTCGGTGTCAACTTACGAATCTCACCACTATCCGTCAAGATCAATGGAACGTTATGTCCACCTGTTCCCATATTGGCTGTTAGGGTTGGGACAACACCATTTTTATTTTCACGGACATACTGACGGCGCCACTGGTAAACCGTATCTTGACTGGTGACTTCAAATTTCAACTGGTCGTAGAAATTCTGCTTGCCTTCACGGTAGTAGTAAACCTCTTCTAGCTTATCACCAAAGTTAATCACATCCTGAAGAGAAGTCGTCAGCTTGATTTCCTCTGGGAATTCAAACAAGTCATAAGTTTCCTTAGTATCAAAGCCGACAATGTAGATCCGCTCACGGTTTTGTGGGATATTTCCATAGTCTTTTCCGTTGAGAACCTTCCACTTGATGAAATAGTTGTTCTCGGTCAAGGCTTCACGAATAACCTTGAAGGTATTTCCGTGGTCATGACCGACCATGTTCTTAACGTTTTCGATAAAAATAGCGCGAGGTTTGCATCCCTCAATCATACGAAGCAATTCGAAGAAAAGATCGCCACGATCATCATCAAATCCCTTGCGATAACCCGCAATGCTAAAGGCCTGACAAGGGAAACCTCCCATAATCACATCTACGCGCTCAGCTGGAATATCCTCAGGCTGAACGTCGTGAATATCACGACCATCCAAATAGGTATCTGGATGGTTTAACTGATAAGTCTGACGCGCATACTTATCAAACTCATTGGCATACACCACTCTGAACTCGTTGGTCTGTTCAAATCCCAACTCAATTCCCCCAACACCTGAGAAGAAAGCTGCAATGTTGTACTTCTCAGAGCGGTTCGAACTTACAGAATTTGTCATGTGGTTACCTGCTTTCTAAAATTAAACAACTATTTCTATAAACTATTTATATTTTTTTAAACTAGGTGTGCTATTCCGAAATTCCAATAGTTTGCTATATAAC
>NZ_RJOG01000033.1:0-15350 GCF_003942965.1 Streptococcus mitis
GTTTTTAAGTAGGTTCCTTTTATTTTAAAAGGGAAATTTTATGATCATAAAACGAATACTAAACCATAATGCTGTAATTGCGCAAAGTAAAAAAGATATCGACATTCTTCTTTTTGGAAGGGGAATAGCTTTTGGAAGAAAAATTGGAGATAAAGTAAATCCAATTGATATTGAGAAAAGTTTTTTTCTCAAAAATAGAGATAATATGACCCGTTTTACAGAGATGTTTATTAATGTTCCTTTGGAGTTGGTGTACATCACCGAAAAAATAATTAATCTAGGTAAAATAACATTGGGAAATAACTTTGATGAAATTATCTATATTAATTTAACGGATCATATTTCTTCGAGCATAGAACGTTATAAAGAAGGAGTTATTATTTCGAATCCCCTACGCTGGGAAATTTCGAAATATTATAAAGAAGAGTTTGAACTTGGGAAAAGAGCTTTACAAATAATAAAAAAAGAGTTAGGTATTGAACTTCCAATTGATGAAGCAGCATTCATAGCGCTACATTTTGTTAATGCAAATTTAGAAAATAATTTTCAAGAGTCGTATAAAATTACTGAAATAATTATGGGAATTGAGAAAATAATTCAAGATTTCTATTGTACTGAGTTTAACCAAGATTCTATTGATTATTATAGATTCATAACTCATATAAAATTATTTGCCCATCGTTTGGTTGAAAATACAACTTATTGTGACGATGATGATGAAGACTTGTTGGCATTAATGAAAAATAAATATCCTAGAGAATACGAATGTGGTGAACAGGTGGCAATGTTTATACATACTGAATACAATTATTTGCTGACTTCTAGTGAATTAGTTTATTTGATGGCTCATATTCGTCGCTTAACAAAAAAATTAGATTAATAGAATAGGAGAATGACATGAGTTATAAAGATACTGTACAAAAAATCCTCAATGTAATTGGAGGTGAAAAAAATGTCAATAGAGTTACCCATTGTGTAACACGATTAAGATTAGAATTAAAAGATGAAAATTTAGTCAATGATAATGATGTGAAGAAGATACCAGGTGTAATAGGTATTATGAAAAAGAATGGGCAATATCAAATTATACTTGGTAATGATGTAGCTAATTATTATAAAGAATTCGTTAAGCTTGGCAATTTTGAATCAGATTCAGTTGATCAAGGGCATCAAGGGAATATTTTAGAGAGAATCATTGAGTATATCGCTGGTTCTATGACTCCAATCATTCCAGCGATGTTAGGAGGAGGTATGTTGAAAGTTTTGGTAATCATTTTACCAATGCTTGGTATACTGCAATCAGATTCTCAGACTATTGCTTTTTTGACATTTTTTGGGGATGCTCCTTATTATTTCTTACCGCTGTTATTAGCTTATTCTGCATCACAAAAATTAAAAGTAACATCTACATTAGCTATGTCTGTAGCAGGTGTACTTCTCCATCCAAATTTTGTTCAAATGGTGCAGTCAGGGAATCCTCTTAGCTTATTTGGTGCACCTGTGACACCAGCCAGTTATGGTTCATCAGTCATTCCAATTCTTATTATGGTTTGGTTGATGAAATATATTGAAAAAACGATTGCTAAATTAACACCAGCTGTTACTAAGAGTTTTTTGCAACCTACGCTGGTATTATTAGTATCAAGCTTTATTGCCTTAGTTGTAGTCGGGCCTATTGGAGTAATTGTTGGTGAAGGATTATCGAATCTAGTTGGGCAAATGTATGGTGTAGCTGGATGGCTTACATTAGCTATTCTTGGTGCTATTATGCCATTTATTGTTATGACTGGAATGCATTGGGCTTTTGCACCTATTTTTTTGGCGGCATCTATTGCTACTCCAGACGTATTAATTCTTCCAGCAATGTTGGGATCGAACTTAGCTCAAGGGGCTGCTTCGATGGCTGTTGCATTAAAGAGTAAAAATAATAATACAAGACAGATTGCTTTTGCAGCAGGTTTCTCAGCCTTACTTGCAGGAATTACAGAACCTGCATTATATGGTGTAACTTTAAAATATAAAAAACCACTTTATGCAGCTATGATTGGTGGTGGATTAGCGGGATTATTTGCAGGTCTTACGAGTGTTAAAGCATATCTATTTGCTGTCCCATCTTTGATAGCGTTACCTCAGTTTATTTATTCTGACGTACCATCAAATATTGTAAATGCTTTAATTGTGGCGGTCATTTNTGTTGTTATTACCTTTGTCTTGGCTTATATATTTGGAATCGATGAAGAAGAGAGTTCTAGCCATTTNGAAGTTGAGGCTAGAGTTTCAAATAAAAAAATGGTATTTTCTCCTATATCAGGAGAAATCATTCCGTTAAGTGATGTCCAGGATAAAACATTTTCAGATAAACTTATTGGAGACGGAGTAGCGATTATCCCAAATGAGGGTAAGGTTTATGCACCATTCGATGGGGAAATTACAAATATTTTTCCGACTAAGCACGCAATTGGATTGAAGAGTGATGAAGGTGTTGAGTTACTAATTCATATTGGATTAGATACTGTTGAGCTAAAAGGTCAAGGCTTTATTAGTCATGTAGAAGAAGGAGATAGAGTTTTCAAAAATCAGTTGATTTTTGAAATGGACTTGAATTTAATCAAGACTAAAGGCTACGAAACAGTTACACCAGTGATTGTAACGAATACCAATGATTTTCTAGATGTATTAGTATTACCTAATGATAAGACAATCGAGCATTCCAAAGAATTACTGGTAATATTATAATGGAGGAAAGTTATGACCATTTTTCCAGATGATTTTCTTTGGGGTGGAGCTNTTGCAGCTAATCAAGTAGAGGGAGCATATAATGAAGATGGTAAGGGCTTATCAGTTCAGGATGTGTTACCTAAAGGTGGATTAGGAGAAGCGACAGAAAATCCTACAGAAGATAACTTAAAATTGCTAGGCATTGATTTTTATCATAAATATAAGGAAGATATATCCTTATTTTCTGAAATGGGCTTTAATGTTTTTCGTACTTCTATTGCATGGAGTAGAATTTTTCCAAAAGGAGATGAAGAAGAACCTAATGAGGCTGGTTTGAAATATTATGATGAATTGTTTGATGAACTACATGCTCATGGGATAGAACCACTTGTAACTCTTTCACACTATGAGACTCCATTATATTTAGCAAGAAAATATCATGGATGGATTGATAGGAGAATGATTCATTTTTATGAAAAATTTGCTCGAACAGTTTTAGAAAGGTATAAAGATAAAGTTAAATATTGGCTTACGTTTAACGAAGTGAATTCTGTTTTGGAATTACCATTTACTAGTGGAGGAATAGATATACCTAAGGAGAATCTTTCGAAACAAGAATTATATCAAGCTATACATCATGAATTAGTCGCCTCGAGTTTGGTTACAAAAATTGCTCGTGAGATTAATTCAGAGTTTAAGGTGGGATGTATGGTATTAGCTATGCCAGCTTATCCAATGACTCCAGATCCAAAAGATGTATGGGCGACTCATGAGTATGAGAATCTAAATTATCTATTTTCAGATGTGCATGTTAGAGGTTATTATCCGAATTATGCAAAAAGATACTTTAAGGAACATAACATTAACATAGAGTTTGAAGATGGAGATGCAGAGTTATTAAAAAATTATACTGTAGATTTTTTATCGTTTAGCTATTACATGAGTGTGACTCAATCTGCTCTTCCAACACAGTATAATTCAGGAGAAGGGAATATTATTGGTGGTCTAGTAAATCCTTATTTAGAATCTTCCGAGTGGGGATGGCAAATTGATCCAATTGGACTACGTATAATTTTAAATAGATATTATGACCGTTATCAAATTCCATTATTTATAGTGGAAAACGGATTAGGTGCTAAAGATCACTTAATAAAAGATGAATTTAATAACTTAACAGTCAAAGATGATTATAGAATTCAGTATATGAAAGAACATTTATTGCAAGTAGCTGAAGCTCTACAAGATGGTGTTGAAATTATGGGCTATACGTCTTGGGGATGTATTGACTGCGTTTCTATGTCTACTGCACAACTTTCTAAGAGGTACGGTCTCATTTATGTTGATCGAAACGATGATGGAAGTGGCACATTCAATCGATATAAGAAAATGTCCTTTACTTGGTATAAAGGAGTGATTGAATCAAATGGAGAATCCTTATTCAAATAGTTTTTATTAATGATTAGATAGTATCACTGTTAAGGCAACATTTCATTAAAATATGAAATAAAGAGGTTTGGAAGACATCAAATTCTAAACCTTTTTATTTTATAGGGGGGATTAATTAATTTAATTTTGTTACAGAGAGCCAATTATAAATAGTTAATTTAAGATAGATTAGTTATATAAATTTAGATAAGAATAAGCTAACAAGCAGAAGTGAGATAGGTCTTGCAAGAATGGTAAAAATCTGATAAACTAAGTAGTAATTGAATAGAAATCTGCAAGACTAGTAACTCAAGGGAAGTATATCAGGGAGGAGAGCCGTGACTGCAAGCTCTCTATATGAAAGCTGGGTGAATTCACTTGCGCATGGATTTAGAAATGAAGGTCTGACTTGTCAGATGAAAACGGATGGTACCGCGTGTCAACGCTCCGAGTGGAGTTTTTGACATGTGGTTTTCTTTTTATCTACGAGCGACTGATGGAGGAATTATGTCAACTATTGAAGAACAATTAAAAGCGCTTCGCGAAGAGACGCTAGCTAGCTTGAAGCAGATTTCTGCTGAAAATGAAAAAGAGATGCAAGATTTGCGTGTCTCTGTCCTTGGTAAGAAAGGGTCTCTTACTGAAATTCTTAAAGGGATGAAAGATGTCTCTGCTGAGATGCGTCCAATTATCGGGAAACACGTCAATGAAGCTCGTGATGTCTTGACAGCTGCCTTTGAAGAAACAGCTAAGCTCTTGGAAGAAAAGAAAGTCGCAGCTCAACTTGCTAGCGAGAGCATCGATGTGACACTTCCAGGTCGTCCAGTTGCGACTGGTCACCGCCATGTCCTCACACAAACCAGTGAGGAAATTGAAGATATTTTCATTGGGATGGGTTACCAAGTCGTGGATGGTTTTGAAGTGGAGCAAGACTACTATAACTTTGAACGTATGAACCTTCCCAAAGACCACCCAGCCCGTGATATGCAGGACACTTTCTATATCACAGAAGAAATCTTGCTTCGTACCCACACGTCTCCAGTTCAGGCGCGTGCTATGGACGCCCATGATTTTTCAAAAGGGCCTTTGAAGATGATCTCACCAGGGCGTGTCTTCCGTCGTGATACGGACGATGCGACCCACAGTCACCAATTCCACCAAATCGAAGGCTTGGTTGTTGGGAAAAACATCTCTATGGCAGACCTTCAAGGAACGCTTCAGTTGATTGTCCAAAAAATGTTTGGTGAAGAGCGCCAGATCCGTTTGCGTCCATCTTACTTCCCATTCACTGAGCCATCTGTTGAGGTGGATGTTTCTTGCTTCAAGTGTGGTGGAGAAGGCTGTAACGTATGTAAGAAAACAGGTTGGATCGAGATTATGGGGGCCGGTATGGTTCACCCACGTGTCCTTGAAATGAGTGGTATCGATGCGACTGTTTACTCTGGCTTTGCCTTTGGTCTTGGACAAGAGCGTGTAGCTATGCTCCGTTACGGAATCAATGATATCCGTGGATTCTACCAAGGAGATGTCCGCTTCTCAGAACAGTTTAAATAAGATTGAACACTGAAACACAGTCCTATACAGTCCTAGTCATTTTCTCTCGATGAGAACGGTGAGGACTGACTCGAAGAAAAAGAAAGGAATTGAAAAGGTTCCACTTGGTGGGATCTTACAATCAGAATTATGCTTGTATCTTATAAATGGTTAAAAGAATTGGTGGACATTGATGTGCCATCACAAGAGTTGGCTGAGAAAATGTCAACTACAGGGATCGAGGTAGAGGGTGTCGAATCACCAGCTGCTGGTCTCTCAAAAATTGTCGTCGGTGAGGTCTTGTCTTGTGAAGATGTGCCAGAAACTCACCTCCATGTTTGTCAGGTTAACGTTGGCGAAGAAGAAGCCCGTCAAATCGTTTGTGGTGCGCCGAATGTGCGTGCAGGTATCAAGGTCATGGTGGCACTTCCAGGAGCTCGTATCGCTGACAATTACAAGATTAAAAAAGGGAAAATCCGTGGTTTGGAGTCACTTGGGATGATCTGTTCACTTGGTGAATTGGGAATTTCTGACTCAGTTGTACCTAAGGAATTCGCAGATGGCATCCAAATCTTGCAAGAAAATGCCGTTCCAGGTGAGGAAGTCTTCTCATATCTAGACTTGGATGATGAAATCATCGAACTTTCTATCACACCCAACCGTGCGGATGCCCTTTCTATGCGTGGAGTGGCTCACGAAGTGGCAGCCATCTATGACAAGTCAGTCAACTTTAAAGAATTTACTTTTTCAGAAACTGACCAAGCTGCAGCAGATGCTCTTTCTGTGGGCATTGAGACAGACAAGGCGCCTTACTATGCAGCTCGTATCTTGGACAATGTGACTATCGCACCAAGTCCACAATGGTTGCAAAACCTTCTCATGAACGAAGGAATCCGTCCAATCAATAACGTAGTGGACGTGACTAACTACATCCTTCTCTACTTTGGTCAACCAATGCACGCCTTTGACTTGGATACCTTTGAAGGGAGTGACATCCGTGTACGTGAAGCGCGTGCTGGTGAAAAATTAGTGACCTTGGACGGTGAAGAACGTGACTTGGAAACAAATGACTTAGTCATTACTGTCGCTGACAAACCAGTTGCTCTTGCAGGTGTTATGGGTGGTCAAGCAACAGAAATCTCTGAAAAATCTAGTCGTGTGGTTCTTGAAGCTGCTGTTTTCAATGGCAAATCTATCCGTAAGACCAGCGGTCGCCTGAATCTTCGTTCTGAGTCATCTTCTCGCTTTGAAAAAGGCATTAATGTGGCAACTGTTAACGAAGCTCTTGATGCGGCAGCTAGCATGATTGCAGAACTTGCAGGCGCGACTGTGCGTAAAGGAATCGTTTCTGCGGGTGAACTTGATACTTCTGATGTGGAAGTTTCTTCAACTCTTGCAGATGTTAACCGTGTCCTTGGTACAGAACTTTCTTATGCGGATGTAGAAGACGTCTTCCGTCGTCTTGGCTTTGGTCTTTCTGGAAATGCAGACAGTTTTACAGTCAGCATACCACGTCGTCGTTGGGATATCACTATTGAAGCAGACATCTTTGAAGAAATCGCTCGTATCTATGGTTATGACCGTTTGCCAACCAGCCTTCCAAAAGATGATGGTACAGCTGGTGAATTGACAGCAACACAAAAACTCCGCCGTCAAGTTCGTACGATTGCTGAAGGGGCAGGTTTGACAGAAATCATCACCTATGCTCTAACAACTCCTGAAAAAGCAGTTGAGTTTACGGCTCAACCAAGTAACCTTACAGAACTTATGTGGCCAATGACTGTGGACCGTTCTGTCCTCCGTCAAAATATGATCTCAGGTATCCTTGATACCGTTGCCTACAACGTTGCTCGTAAGAACAAAAACTTGGCCCTTTACGAGATTGGAAAAGTCTTTGAACAAACAGGTAATCCAAAAGAAGAACTTCCAAATGAAATCAACAGTTTTGCCTTTGCCTTGACAGGATTGGTTGCTGAAAAAGATTTCCAAACAGCAGCAGTTCCAGTTGATTTCTTCTATGCTAAAGGAATCCTTGAGGCCCTCTTTGCTCGTTTGGGACTCCAAGTAACCTATACGGCAACATCTGAAATCGCTAGCCTTCACCCAGGACGTACAGCCGTGATTTCACTCGGTGACCAAGTTCTTGGTTTCCTTGGGCAAGTGCATCCAGTCACTGCTAAGGCTTACGATATTCCAGAAACGTATGTAGCTGAGCTCAACCTTTCAGCCATCGAAGCTGCCCTTCAACCAGATACTCCATTTGTGGAAATCACCAAATTCCCAGCAGTTAGCCGTGACGTTGCCCTTCTCCTCAAGGCAGAAATCACTCACCAAGAAGTTGTGGACGCGATCCAAGCTGCAGGCGTAAAACGTTTGACAGATATTAAACTCTTTGACGTCTTCTCAGGTGAGAAATTGGGACTTGGTATGAAGTCAATGGCTTATAGCTTGACCTTCCAAAATCCGGAAGATAGCTTAACGGACGAAGAAGTCGCACGCTATATGGAAAAAATCCAAGCGTCTCTCGAAGAAAAAGTCAATGCAGAAGTGCGTTAAAGTATCAATCCATCCTTCGGGGTGGATTTTTTCTTTTCACATAACAATTCAGGATCAAAAATAGACAGTTGAGGAACAGAGAAGATAAATTGGAGTTTACCAGTGTATAATGTACTCATAACTCAAAGTACCCTAAGATTTTTTACTAAAATGAGGATGATAAAAATGGACAGAAATCATTGTAAAGGCTATCAAAAAGGAGTATAATGAGTGCAAGACATTTCGGAGGTGAAAGATGCTAGAAGTAAGAAGTCTAGAGAAAAGTTTTGGACCTAAGCAAGTTTTGTTTGGTATTGACTTTCAAGCGCGACCAGGTCGTATTTTGGGACTAGTTGGAAAAAATGGTGCTGGGAAGACAACGATTTTCCATAGTATTTTGAAGTTTTTAGAATATCAAGGAGAAATCAGTCTAGATGGTCAGGATATTCGTCAGGAGACCTATGCTCGGATTGGCTATTTGCCTGAAGAACGCAGTCTTATGCCTAAATTGACAGTCCTTGAACAAGTTCGCTATTTGGCGACTCTAAAAGGTATGGATGCCAAGAAGGTTAAGGAAAAACTCCCTCAATGGATGAAGAGGTTGGAAGTGAAAGGAAAGCTGACAGATAAAATCAAGAGTCTGTCAAAAGGAAATCAGCAGAAGATTCAGCTCATTATTACTCTGATTCATGAACCAGATTTGATTATCTTGGATGAGCCTTTCAGTGGTTTGGACCCAGTCAATACAGAATTGCTCAAACAAGTCATTTTTCAGGAAAAAGAGCGCGGAGCAACCATTATTTTCTCTGACCATGTCATGACCAATGTTGAGGAACTTTGTGACGATATTCTGATGATTCGAGATGGCCGTGTGGTCTTGCATGGGCCGGTTCAAGATGTTCGCAATCAATACGGGAAAACACGTCTCTTTGTTTCAAGTGAACGAAGTAAGGAAGAATTGGAAAACCTTCCTCATGTCAAACAGGTGATCTTGACCAAACAAGGCAGTTGGAAATTGATCTTAGAGGATGAGAGTGCTGGAAGGGAACTTTTCCCAATCTTGACTCAAGGGCAATATATCGCAACCTTTGACCAACAAGCGCCAACAATCGATGAAATCTTTAAACTAGAATCAGGGGTGGAAGTATGAGAAATATGTGGGTTGTAATCAAGGAAACCTATCTTCGACATGTCAAATCGTGGAGTTTCTTCTTTATGGTGATTTCACCATTCTTGTTTATTGGTCTATCTGGAGGAATTGGCTATCTCCAGGGCTCTTCAATGGCTCAGAGTGGTAAGATAGCAGTAGTTAGCACTGTTCCAGCTGTGACAGACAGTCTTAAATCTACCAATGGTCTTAATTTTGATTATCAGGATGAAGCAAGTGCCCAAGCTGCTATCAAGGATGAAAAATTAAAAGGCTATCTGACTATTGATCAAGAAGATAGCGTTCTAAAGGCAGTTTATCACGGTGAAACTTCTCTTGAGAGTGCTATTAAGCTCGGAGTAACGAGCAAGTTAAATGAGCTTCAAGGTCAACTCAATCGTTCTGCAGCCAATTTGTCGCAAGAGCAGGAAAAACGCTTGGAACAAACAGTTAACTTTACGGAGAAAATTGATGAATCCAAGGAAAATAAAAAGATGGTCCAAACCTTTGCGGCTGCAGGACTGGGCTTCTTCCTTTATATGATTTTGATTACTTATGCCAGTGTCACTGCTCAGGAAGTAGCCAGCGAGAAAGGGACTAAAATCATGGAAGTGGTTTTCTCCAGCATTCGCGCCAGCCATTACTTCTACGCGCGCATGATTGCTCTACTCCTTGTCATTTTAAGTCATATTGGTATTTATGTTGTAGGCGGACTTGGAGCTATCTTATTCTTTAAGGATATGCCTATCTTGGCTAATTCAGGTATTCTGAATCACTTGGGAGAAGCCTTTTCGATCAATACCTTGTTATTTGTCTTAGTCAGTCTTTTCATGTATGTAGTCTTGGCAGCCTTCTTAGGTTCTATGGTTTCTCGACCTGAAGATGCAGGAAAGGCCTTATCGCCGTTGATGATTTTGATAATAGCTGGTTTTGTTGGCGTTACTGCCCTAGGTGCTGCAGGAGACAATTTGATCTTGAAAATCGGTTCTTACATTCCTTTCATCTCGACCTTCTTTATGCCTTTTAGAGCTATTAATGGCTATGCAAATGGGTTAGAAGCTTGGATTTCGCTTGCGATTACGATTGCTTTTGCAGTAACTGCAACAGTCTTTATCGGACGTATGTATGCTAGTCTCGTTCTGCAAACAGATGATTTAGGTCCTTGGAAAACCTTTAAACGTGCCTTATCT
The DNA here is from genome assembly GCF_003942965.1 of Streptococcus mitis. Taxonomy (GTDB): domain Bacteria; phylum Bacillota; class Bacilli; order Lactobacillales; family Streptococcaceae; genus Streptococcus; species Streptococcus mitis_BH. The sequence continues at coordinate 10,549 of NZ_RJOG01000033.1, forward strand.
TATAAATAGAAGAGCCTCGCGAAAGCGAGGTTTTTTAGAGATAAAAAGAGTGGAATTCAGAAAAATATTTTTCATATCTATTGACTTTTAGGGGTGAAATTTGGTATTATAGTAGGCGGTATTGTTTACCCCATTTGAAAGGCCCCGGAACCTTCCAAATACTTTTCGATGGGAAGGAACACCCATCACCGTAAACAAAAATCGAACTATATATAGGAGAAATCATGAACAAAACAACATTTATGGCTAAACCAGGCCAAGTTGAACGTAAATGGTACGTAGTCGACGCAACTGATGTACCACTTGGACGTCTTTCTGCAGTAGTTGCTAGCGTACTTCGCGGAAAAAACAAACCAACATTTACACCACACACTGATACAGGTGACTTTGTGATTGTTATCAATGCTGAAAAAGTTAAATTAACTGGTAAAAAAGCAACTGATAAAATCTACTACACTCACTCAAACCACCCAGGTGGATTGAAACAAATCTCTGCAGGTGAACTTCGTTCTAAAAATGCAGTACGTTTGATCGAGAAATCAGTTAAAGGTATGCTTCCACACAATACTCTTGGACGCGCTCAAGGTATGAAATTGAAAGTATTTGTTGGAGCTGAGCACACTCACGCTGCACAACAACCAGAAGTTCTTGATATTTCAGGACTTATCTAAGGAAAGGAACAATAAAGTATGTCACAAGCACAATATGCAGGTACTGGACGTCGTAAAAACGCTGTTGCACGCGTTCGCCTTGTTCCAGGAACTGGTAAAATCACTGTTAACAAAAAAGATGTTGAAGAGTACATCCCACACGCTGACCTTCGTCTTGTAATCAACCAACCATTCGCAGTTACTTCAACTGCAGGTTCATACGACGTTTTCGTTAACGTTGTAGGTGGTGGATACGCTGGTCAATCAGGAGCTATCCGTCACGGTATCGCTCGTGCCCTTCTTCAAGTAGACCCAGACTTCCGCGATTCATTGAAACGCGCAGGACTTCTTACACGTGACTCACGTAAAGTTGAACGTAAGAAACCAGGTCTTAAGAAAGCTCGTAAAGCATCACAATTCTCAAAACGTTAATCAATACGATACTATCAACGTTTACAGACATTCAAGAATTTTCTCTTGGATGTCTTTTTTTGTCTAAAAATCAATAGTTCACCCCAAAATTCACCCCATCATTTTTTTAGACTACGAAATGCAATATCACCTACAGTTCGATTCACTATATCTTTTGTATTTACATAAGTTTTTGTAACTTCTTTATTACTATGAGTAAGTGTTTCTGAAATAACTTCAAGAGAAACACCTGTTTGTTTAGCAAGAGTAGACCAGTATGTCGTAATTTACGAGGTGTAGTATGTTTAAGTTCTGGATGACGACGTTTGATAGATTTCATTTTATTATTAAGATAGTCAGAGTGTAGAGGACTGTTAACATTACCCTTCATATCGATATAAGTAAAGACATATTGTTCATCAGATTTAGATTCAAAAACGCTTTACCTCTAGCTAAAAACGTTGTTTTAGATAGATGACTTTGAATGACTTCATATGGGTACAGTACAAAATGATGAAGGAATTAGAATAGATATTATTAACCTATAAACGACTGACATACTCAAGTATACAGTTTTATTTGTACGGTACTAAAAAATACTAACCAGCTCTTTCTTTTTTAGAATATAAAACGATTACAATTTTTATGATGTTAGGATGTATTTTTGTGGTATAATTTAAGAAATGATAAGTCATTTTTACTTTCAATAAAAGAAATGATTGATGTTTCTATTTTCTGCTTATATAGAAGGAGTTAAAAGTTATGAATTTTGAAGTACTTATAAAGTATAATGTAGACAGCAATGAGGTATTAGAGAAAGAATTTAATTTTGAATACTATAAGTTTGTCAATAACAATAATAAAGATAAAAAAGAAGAGATCCTGTCTGATACTGTAGTATTTACTAAAAATCAGATTGTTATTAAAGGAAGTAGAATAAGCCCTATTGATATTAAAAATTGTTGGCGTACCAAAAGAAGCAATTATAGAAGATGTATTCTTTCATCTTTATTCTATCTCTATAATTATTACAAAAAATCGATAGAGATTGAATCAATCACCATTTTTGATGACCTAGAGAATAAAGAGACTATTCCTTTTATTCAAGAATTTGATTTGACTTTACCAGCTTCTTTTTCAGTTGATTTATCTAAAATAGAATATATCTTTAAAAAGATATCTTTTCCAGAATTATCAGAAGCAGTATATAGGGTACTTCACAACCAAGCACAATTTGTAAGAAATAAAGATTTTTATTTCGCTTATAAATCTTTTAACTCTATGTATACATTTTATTATAGTTATCATGATCAACTTATGGAGATAGGAGATGATAATACAGCTGATAAAGTTGCTATAACATCTTTACTCAAGTTGCCAGGTATTGAGAGTTCATTGGAAGAATCAATTTCTTTAGCAGAAAAGTTTTTTAGCAGTAAGTTTGATGAAATGCGTAGATTAATCTATGTATGGTTAATGAATGAAAATGTAGGTGAAACCCAATTTCAGGGAGTTATATGTGATCGAGATTTTCATTATCAAAATAAAAATGTTTTAAAACTAATTGAACAATTAACTAGCAGCTTTTATAATATTACATTACCGAAAAATAGTGTTATCAGCAAATTTACAAAGAGAAATAACGCGCAGAGTGATGAATACAAAATTAACTATTTGCAATTGCTTGCGATATATGCTGTTTATAGAAGAAATAAACTCCTACATGGAGATCATGTTGATCCAACGTTTCTATTTCCAGATGTCAATGCTGACATATTATCAGAAATCGCTGAAATTATTTTTCAAACTAGTGTTGATTTAGTCAATTCTATTAATGAAACTGATTTTGAAAAATCTAAAATTATGGTAGCTACTGCAAAAAGATAAAATTAATATTTATCAACTTCTTTGCCCATTTTTCTAAATTTCCGAGAAATTTTTCAGTAACATTTTTAGGGTGGACATATTTTGTCCACCCTGTTTTGTATAATACTGATATAGAAAAGAAATGAGGTGATGAATATGAAATTAAATTTCTTTATCGTTAATTTCAAAATTTCAAAAACAACCTTTAAGAAAGTAGGTAAATAATATATGGCAAATTTATCAGAAGCAAACGGCACAGTTTATATTAAAGCATCCAATCTTAAAACTATAGAATATTTTTTGTACATTCAAGAGGAAAGCAATAAATATACTTATTACCCGACTCAAATTGTTGGAAATAACGACTCAATCTCAGAACTGGTCTCATCTCAAACAATTGAAGTAGATGATTATTTTTTATTTACCTCTGGATTTGACGCTGAAGGATGTTGGTGTTTTGAAAATAATCTAAATGATTTCTTTGATTGTACTTTATATCAAGATACTGATGAAGAACTTACAAGGAAAATGAAGAAATATGTTCGTAAATACGATATTCAATTTCAATTTGAATATGTAGATGCTGAAGCGAGTCAAAATTTTATAAAGGAACAAAAAGCAATCATTACATACGATTCTGAAACTGCAGGTTTAAGTATTGATATTGAAACTATAAAAGAAGTACCATATACAGTTGAAAATCTAATTGATTATGATTTCTATGAGCCTGATGAAATTGTCTCAGTTCAATTTTTACTTGATTACTACTATGACTACTGTAGAGGAAATGATTTTTATCTCAAACATAAAGATGAAATCATCCCTATTTTAAAAAAGCAAAAAGAAAAAGAAGAAGTATACTTTTTCTTAGAATCACTTGAATTATCCATTCCTGAACTAAAAGAATTTGTAGAAAAGAATAAGGAGTAAAAAATGAAAGCTATTATTAAAAATCCAAAAAGATTCTTTGAACTTTTAAGGTTATATTTTGTACCAGTAAGAGGTAGGAAAGTAGTTCATGTGCCAGCTTATGCCTATAAAGAAGATGAAAATGAAAAGATTTATCTCCATAATAATGACCTCCACCTATCTAGAAAAATGTTTGAATTTTTAGTAAAGCAAGGAGTAGATTTGGTAGAATGTCCTGCAGATGAATAATTCATTTTGCTATAGATTAACTTTACTTGATTTTTAAATCAGAAAGCGCATTGGTGATACAATCCAACAAAGATTAGAAGGGAAAATAAGTTTATGACAAATGCCAAAGAATTTGCATTAAATGCACACAAATATCAAACAAGAAAAGGGAAAATCACACCTTATTCGTTTCACTTATATTTAGTCAATAATATCTTAGAAACACTGACAGAAGATCCTGATATTATAGCTACTGGATGGTTACATGATACTGTTGAAGATACTGTTGTCAGTCTGGAAGATATTAAACGAGAATTTAATGATGAAATTTATTCCTACATGTCATTAGAATCTGAAGATAAGTCTATTAAAGATTGGCAAACTCGTAAAGAACTTCAGTTAGAAAAATTTCGAGAAGTAGCAAAAGATGAGTCACTAAGAAAAGTCCTACTTGTAACTTTTTCTGATAAATTGGCCAATTTAATGGAAATTTACCAAGATTATTTAATTATTGGTGATTTATTATGGGAACGTTTTAATTCTAAGGATCCGAAAAAACAAGGATGGTATTTTAAAGAATTTTATAAAATTTTTAAAGATAACAAAGACTTATTTTCGAAAAACGAAGAGATTTTAAATAACTACAAAGTTATTTATAAATCTTTATTTTACAATAAATAAATTAGTTTTGAATTTCCAATGAGGTAACCAAATGAAATTACTTCACACAGATATACG
>NZ_RJOG01000034.1:0-14918 GCF_003942965.1 Streptococcus mitis
GGTCTGCACCCGCCTGTGGGCTCCGCTCTCAGTTCAGACTGTTTGTTGAGAAAAAGAATGGCAGGACTGCCTACCCTTGAGGAACAGATAGGGCATATCTAGCGTGAGGTGAAACTCAATACGTGGGAGAGAAGGAAGCAGGAGCTTCCTTCTCTTTTTTAGGAGAAAATTCAAATGACTTATACTTTGGAATGGCTAAAGGCTTTTGATGGAGAGATCGATATTCTCAATGTTAAGATGGATTGCTTGGCCAATACTATTGAGAAAAATGTTTCTCAGTACAAATATATTTACCAGACAAATATGGAGAACTGTCCAGAAATTATTCTATCAGTCCCAAACTCCTCCATTCCTCATCTATTAGGATTATCTAGAGAATATCGGATTACTTCTTCTTTATAATAGCTGTTCTGTCTTACGTATGGATTAATTTAGAAATAAAAAAACTAAATGAATTGATTTTAAAGAAATAAAATGCTAACAGATATAGAAGATGTTAGCATTTTGTTTCTAATAAAGGAGAATGATATGGTTGATAAAAGAGAGAAACTGATGGACTCTTTCAATCAGTATGGTTTTTTAACTTTTAAACAAGTAATAGATGAAAACTTACACTACAAAACCTTATTAAAAATGGTTAAAGAAGGAAAAATCGATGCTGAAGAAAAAGGCTTATATCGCTTACCTGATATTTATTTAGATGAGTGGTTTGTCCTTCAGTATCGATTTCCAAAGGGAATCTTTTCTTTGGAGACAGCACTTTGGTTATATGGTTTATCTTTGACTATCCCTTTTAACATGACGATGAGTTTTCCTTATGGTACGAATACCAAAAACATTAAGGAAGCAGATATATGTCCTATTATTTTACGTTCTCACTATAGTGAAGGAATTATTGAAATAGAGCGTCTTCCTGGTCAATTTATTAAAGTTTATGAAGTTGAACGAGTTTTGGTCGAGTGTCTAATACAAGTTAATCAGGTGGATCTTCAAATTATTGCACCAGCATTTAAGAAATATTTTCAACAGAATCAAATTCATTTACACAAATTATTTTATTATGCACAGCTATTTAAAGTAACTGATAAGTTACAATCTTATACGGAGGTGCTGTCTTAATGTTTTCAAATGCGAATAGCTTTAAATGTGCAGATAAAGTTAAATATTAATTTCATGAATTTAATAGTGTAGAATGTTTTATGAATAAAAGTAAGACTGGACAAAAACGCAATTTGAGGAGAAAACAAAGCAAATTTTCCGACAATAAAACGCATAATATCAAGGATTTCAACACCTGATACTATGCGTTTTCTAATTTTAAAGACTTTTTGCCCAGTCTCACCTTGTTAAGTAAATATAACTCAGTCTTGTTTCCTGACGTGTAGTTCATAGAGAGCTGGTTAAGATTTATGACTCCAAAATGTTTTTACCCTCTTTAACTCGCCAACGATAGTCTGATAAAATAATATCTTCGAGGGAGTAGCTAGCCTTCCAATCAAGATATTGTTTAGCTTTTGATGCGTCTGCTAGGACGCTAGCTGGGTCACCAGCACGGCGAGCAACAATTTCGTGTGGTATTTTTTGATTCAGTAGTTCTTCAGCAGTTTTAAAGATTTCTTTGACAGTATAGCCTTTTTCGGTTCCTAAGTTAAAGATTTGAGAAGAACTGTCTTCTTGAAATAGGTAGTTCATTCCTTTAACATGAGCCTGTGCAAGATCCAAGACATGAATGTAATCTCGAATACATGAACCATCACGTGTATCGTAGTCATCTCCAAATATTTTCAGGCTATCATTTTGTCCCAATGCGGTCTTGTTGATATTTGGAATGATATGAGTTGGATTTTTCACACGTAGACCGTTTGAAGCATCCATTTCAGCCCCAGCAACATTAAAGTAACGGAAAATGACATATTTCCAATCATAGCGATTAGCCATCCAGTAAATCATTCGTTCACCCATCAGTTTTGTTTCTGCATAAGGATTGACAGGGTCGAGCAGGGTATCTTCAGTCGCCGGCTTGTCAATACAGTTATTACCATAAAGAGAAGCAGTCGAAGAGAACATGATTTTTTGAATGCCAACTTCAGATAAGACTTTGAGAACTTGGTTCATACCCGCAACATTGGCAGTGAAGTATTTACTTGGATTTTCAATACTTTCGCTCACAACAATCTCACCCGCACAATGAAGAACAGCATCAATCTGATTTTCTTCTAAGTAAGGCTTTAAGGCACTAGCATCATAAACATCCAGTTGTTTAAAGCTAGCACGACTATCTACAGCTGAACGATTTCCTGTAGAGAGATTATCTAGGACATGCACCTGGTAGCCAGCATTTAAAAGAGCTTTAACTGTATGGGAGCCAATGTAGCCAGCTCCACCTGTAACAAGAATTGTTTTTGTCATGACTTTTTCCTTTTTTCTAATTTTTTACTAGTTGGAAAATTCTTTTTGATTTAAAAATATTGTATAAGCTAAAGTTAATTTCGCCTTTACAGAAATCATGCTNTTTATATCCGTTTACCAATATTCATATTTAATTTTTCCTTGTATTAAAAATATCACTAATTAATATTTTTGTCAATATTTTTATTGAAAACAATTGAAAATAGTGAAAAAACGTGAAAAAAGCAAACCCAGTGTGTCTATATTTCAGTTTTTGTACTTAAAACATTAATTTAATTGTGGTTTGAAAAATTGTTCAAGATTTTTTCAATCATATTTACTATAAATACTAAACTGCATCCCAACAACCCCAAAAATGTGATAAAAATTTCAACTACTCTTATCTATAATAAAGCTACCTGTTCTTTGAAAATTGAATCCACTCCGTCTTGATTAGCGTGCCTGTGTAAGTAGGGACTGAGAGTATTTCCCTGTGAAGGGCAACTGGCACAAGACGTGTGTGAGAATTTTCTAACAGACACGGAGTTTATCGTTACCAGACTTAAACGATGCGACAAACTAGATAAAGGAGTTAATCATGAAGGTAGTAAACTTGTATGATTTGAAACAAATGGGAAATAAAGGTGGTTGTACCATCCAATTGATTCATCACTTTCCTTTTGGTATGGGCTTAGGACATCTCAAAAAAGACTACATTGAATTTAAACGTGTTGGTATCTTTGATGGGAAAGCAGTAGAAGTTACTCTTCGAGAACCTTATTCGAGAGATCTACTGAAGGTTGTCAAGTCGATTAAGCAACGTCAGAAATTGATAGCTTATCGTTATAAAGAAGGAAAGCTGCTATTTGTTAAGAAGGAGGTATCAGATGTCCTCTGAACAACAGGAACGAATGGCAGTTCAATATGCTGAGCGTAGTCTTTTATTTACTGTAAAAAGTCTTTTAAAGATTCTAGAATGGTCTAGACGTCAGGCTTTAGCACAGGATTCCGCCTATAAGATAGGAGTGCAGAAATTAGAAGAATTGCTACAATCTCCTTATTCGATTGATACGATTAATCTGAAAAAAGATTTTTTAGATAAACCAATTGATATAGAGAAATTTAAAGCTTTTTTAGAAAAAGAAGAGATTCCTTTAGCGATCGCTTGGCGAGGGGATTCTCTGCATTTCTACACGAAAGACCGTTCGATTCTAGACAATCATTTAGACCATCTGTTAGAAAAAATGGTTAATGATCCGGAGAAATTAGCTGATTTTACCATGGATCAGTCATTAGACGATGCAATTGATGAGGCTAAATCCCAAATTACCTTTAGACAAGAAGGAGCCGTCAAACAGAAAGAGATGGTGAGATGATGTACAGTGGAAAGAAATTCCTACTATTCTCACTGTTAGGCATCTTACTAGGCTATCTTTTTCATCGTTTGACGCTTTTGTATGATTCCTATACTGGAAATAGCTTAGATAAATGGACTCATCTCCTGATGGAAGGTCAAGATGAAGTTCTTCAGTCGCCATGGAATGTTTCTTTTACTGGTAAATCAAGTGCTTTTTTTCTACTAGGCTTTGTGATGATGTTGCTGGTTTATCTCTATTTAGAGACTGGCAAAAAACAATACCGGGAAGGGGTAGAATACGGGAGCGCCCGTTTTGGAACTCTAAAAGAAAAGAAGCTCTTTTACGGCAAGGAATTTTCTAATGATACGATCTTAGCACAAGATGTTCGTCTGACATTATTAGATAAAAAACCACCTCAATATGATAGAAATAAGAATATTGCGGTGATTGGAGGTTCAGGAAGTGGGAAGACATTTCGCTTTGTGAAACCCAATCTGATTCAGATGAATAGTTCTAATATTGTAGTGGATCCTAAAGATCACTTGGCCGAGAAAACAGGCAAACTCTTTTTAGAACATGGCTACCAAGTAAAGGTGTTAGATTTAGTCAATATGAAGAACTCAGATGGCTTCAATCCTTTTCGCTATATAGAGACAGAAAATGATTTGAATCGCTTGCTGACGGTTTATTTCAATAACACCAAAGGCTCTGGCTCCCGTAGTGATCCATTTTGGGATGAAGCTTCTATGACTTTGGTACGAGCTTTGGCCTCCTACTTGGTCGATTTCTATAATCCACCCAAAACAAGAGAACAGCTCATAGAAGAAAGTCGTTTAAGTCAAAAAGAATACCAAAACTTGTTGAAACGTCAAAAAAAAGAAGTGGAAGAGCGAAAAAAACGAGGGCGTTATCCAAGTTTTGCTGAAATCTCAAAACTCATTAAACACCTATCCAAGGGTGAAAACCAAGAAAAAAGTGTCTTAGAAATTCTATTTGAAAATTATGCTAAAAAGTATGGGACTGAAAATTTTACCATGCGAAATTGGGCAGATTTTCAAAATTATAAGGATAAGACTCTGGATTCTGTTATAGCTGTAACCACTGCTAAATTTGCCCTCTTCAATATTCAAAGTGTCATGGATTTGACCAAAAGAGATACCCTTGATATGAAGACATGGGGCCAGGAAAAATCAATGGTTTACCTAGTTATCCCAGATAACGATAGTACCTTTCGCTTTCTTTCAGCCCTCTTTTTTTCAACTGTATTTCAAACTCTAACAAGACAAGCAGATATTGATTTTAAGGGGCAATTACCTCTTCATGTGAGAGTCTACTTAGATGAGTTCGCAAATATCGGAGAAATCCCAGATTTTGCTGAACAAACCTCAACAGTCCGTTCTCGAAATATGAGTCTCGTTCCTATTCTTCAAAATATTGCCCAACTTCAAGGGCTCTATAAAGAAAAAGAAGCTTGGAAAACCATTCTTGGGAACTGTGATAGCTTAGTCTACTTAGGTGGTAATGATGAAGATACCTTTAAATTTATGAGTGGATTACTCGGTAAACAAACCATTGATGTTCGAAATACCAGTCGTTCCTTTGGCCAGACAGGTTCAGGATCCCTTTCTCATCAAAAGATTGCTCGTGATTTAATGACACCCGATGAGGTCGGAAATATGAAACGGCATGAATGCCTGGTTCGAATTGCTAATATGCCAGTCTTTAAAAGCAAAAAATACAATTCCATCAAGCATCCAAACTGGAAGTTTCTAGCCAATCAAGAAACCGATGAACGGTGGTGGAACTATCAGATCAATCCTTTGAATCAAAGTCAAGAAAACCATCTTGAAGGCCTTAGAATTCGTGATTTAACTTTTGAATCTAGTTTAAAATAAAAATAGAAAAGAGGAAATAGATGATTACGCATTTTAAAGGTTTTGTTTATGGAGTAGACGCAAGTGCTATGTTTGCACAAGCTATGTCTTTGTTACAGAAGGGATTGATTGCAGTTGGTGCCTTTCTCGTTGTTGTGGGGATTGTCAATCTTGCAACCAACATTAAAGATGGTGGACCTGGTGTTCGGAATGCCATTCTGGAAATTGTCGGTGGAGTTATGGTAGGGGCTGCTGGAGCCTTTGTAACCCAGATTTCAATTTAGGAGGATAAACAATGACATGAATCTTAGTTTAGTCTCACCCCTTGTTTACCTTGCATCTGAAAAAATATCAGCTGAAAATTTATTTGAAGGATTTAATGTAGATTTACAATCTACGGTAGATTTGATTAAATCTCTATCTAGCTATAATCCAACAGTTTGGACTTATATGTCTAGTATTACTAAAAGTGTCATGCAGCCCCTTGGAGTTGCGATTTTATCAGTTGTTCTTATCTTAGAATTTTCGAAGATGGCAAAGAAAATTGCTAACTCTGGTGGAGCGATGACCTTTGAAGCCTTAGCGCCAATGTTGATTAGTTATATTATGGTCGCAGTTGTAATTACCAACACTACCGTCATTGTAGAAGCCATCATCGGGATTGCAAGTCACGCCATTGAACAAGTGGCCTCGATTGTGGCTCACGGCGGGGCAAAGTATGATACCATCTCTGGATTAAAAGGGTCAGGATTTATTGGCCGGATGATTGTGGGCTTTTTCGCACTCCTCATTTGGCTTGTTCGGATAGTAAGTGCAGCCATGGTTAATCTTTTGGTATCTATTCGATTTATTCAACTATATCTTATGATCCCATTTGCCCCTCTTACGATTCCAACATTTTTAAGTGATGAATGGAAGTCTATTGGTATTGGCTATTTAAAAAATATTATGGTCTATGCAGTACAAGGGGTTCTCATTTTTCTGATTGTTTCTCTTGTTCCTTTGTTTGAATCTGCTGGTAAAATAGCTGTTTCAAATGGTGCAGGAGTCCTGCAATCACTTGCAATTATGTTTGGTAGTTTGGTACAAGCTATCTTACTAATTATTGCCCTCGTTGGTTCTCAACGTACGGCTCGCTCAATCTTAGGTATGTAATTAGATAAAGGCTAGGAAGTGATTGCTTCTTAGCCTTTTTAGAAAGGAAAGTCATGAATACACGTGTCTTTAAAGACATCTCAAAATACCAACACAGGGCTTGGTTAGGCTTCACCACAAGACAAATCATCTTTGTCCTACCAGCCTTTATTGTCACAATTATTGTCTTGGGTTTAAATCTCTTTTACTGGCAATTTGGAGATTGGTTTGTTTACGGTTTTGTATTTGCTTTTACCATTCCCCTCATGCTTTTTGGAGTCTATAAACCCAATGATTTATATTTTGAACATTATTTGAAATACCGTCTTCATTTTGAATTAACGGTTCCCCTACGCACAATTACAGGAAAGAAAGGACCTGAACATGAAAAGAAAATCAAATACATTAAAGAAACAAAAAACTTCAATGACTAATCAGAAAGAAGTAGTTAAAGGAAAAAAAGAGGAAGTGTTACCATCAACGGCTAATACTCTTTCCTATCAAGCCCTGTATCAAAATGGTCTGATGCAGGTAAAAGAAGATTATTTCTCACAAAGTTATTTACTTGGTGATGTCAATTACCAGACCGTTGGTTTAGAAGATAAGGGCGCAATCATTGAGAAGTATTCTGATTTGATTAACTCCCTAGATGACCAAACCAACTTCCAATTGACTATCTTTAATAAAAGATTGAATTTAGAAAAATTCAGACAAAGTGTTTTGTATGAGGAAAAAGAAGATGGGTATGATAGCTATCGTCAAGAATTGAATCGGATGATGAATCAAAATTTAGACAGTGGGGAAAATAACTTTTCAGCTGTGAAACTGATTAGCTTTGGAAGAAAGGATACTAATCCCAAACAAGCCTATCGTTCCTTGTCTCAAATTGGAGAATATTTCAAGAGTGGTTTCTCAGAAATTGATGCTCGATTTGAATCCTTAGCTGGAGAAGAACGGGTGAACTTGTTGGCAGATATGCTTAGAGGAGAACACCATCTTCCTTTTTCTTACCGTGATTTAACGAGATCTGGTCAGACAACTCGTCACTTCATAGCGCCTAATCTCTTAGATTTCAAAAACAAGAATTACCTACAAATCAATGACCGCTTATTACAGATTGTCTATGTGAGAGACTATGGCATGGAATTAGGTGATCAGTTTATCCGAGACCTCATGCAAGGAGATTTGGAATTGATAGTGAGCCTTCATGCTCAAAGTTCTACCAAGGCAGATGCCATGAAGAAACTACGAACAAAGAAGACCTTAATGGAATCCCAAAAGATTGGGGAACAACAAAAACTAGCTCGTACAGGTATCTATTTGGAAAAAGTAGGCCATGTTTTAGAAAGCAATATCGATGAAGCTGAGGAACTCTTAAAAACCATGACCGAGACAGGAGATAAACTATTTCAAACAGTCTTCTTGATTGGTGTCTTTGGTCAGGATGAAGAAGAACTCAAACAAGCCCTAGACACTATTCAACAAGTGGCCGGCTCAAATGACCTAATGATTGATAAACTTCCATATATGCAAGAAGCAGCCTTTAATAGTTTGTTGCCATTTGGTTGTGATTTTTTAGAGGGAGTATCACGGAGTTTATTAACATCTAATGTAGCAGTGAACTCTCCTTGGACTTCAGTAGACTTACAAGACCGCAGTGGGAAATATTACGGTATCAATCAAATCTCAAGCAATATTATTACCATTGATCGCAGCCTATTAAATACACCGTCTGGTCTGATTTTAGGAACATCAGGAGCTGGTAAAGGCATGGCAACCAAGCATGAAATTATCACGACCAAAATCAAGGAATCTGGTGAAAATACTGAAATTATCATCGTGGATCCAGAAGCAGAATACAGTATCATTGGACGAGCTTTTGGTGGAGAAATGATTGATATTGCGCCCGATTCCCAAACCTATCTCAATGTCCTTGACTTGTCTGAAGAAAATATGGATGAAGATCCTGTAAAGGTAAAATCAGAATTTCTTTTATCCTTTATCGGCAAGTTATTGGATAGGAAAATGGATGGGAGAGAAAAATCGATTATCGACCGAGTTACCAGACTCACCTATCAGTCATTTAAAGAGCCTTCTTTGGAAGAATGGGTTTTTGTCTTGAGTCAACAGCCAGAAGAAGAAGCGCAGAATTTGGCACTTGATATGGAACTGTATGTCGAAGGTTCTCTTGATATTTTTTCTCATAAGACCAATATTCAGACAGGATCTAACTTCTTAATCTATAACGTTAAAAAGTTAGGAGATGAGCTGAAACAAATCGCTCTTATGGTTGTTTTTGATCAGATATGGAATCGTGTCGTTCGCAACCAAAAATTAGGGAAGAAAACCTGGATTTATTTTGATGAAATGCAGCTTCTCTTATTAGATAAATATGCCAGTGATTTCTTCTTTAAATTGTGGAGTCGTGTCAGAAAATATGGAGCCAGTCCGACTGGAATAACTCAAAACGTCGAAACCTTATTGTTAGATCCAAACGGTAGACGGATTATTGCAAATAGTGAATTTATGATTCTCCTCAAGCAAGCAAAAAATGATAGAGAAGAACTGGTTCAACTCTTAGGCTTGTCAAAAGAACTCGAAAAATACCTTGTCAATCCAGAAAAAGGGGCTGGACTAATAAAAGCTGGTTCAGTTGTCGTTCCCTTTAAAAATAAGATTCCTCAAGGTACACAATTGTTTGATATCATGAGTACAGATCCTGATAAAATGGCTTCTAATTAAGGGGAAGGGTAAATGAAGGATAAAAGAGAAATCATACGTGCCCGAAAGGCATTTAGAAGAAGTCTAAAAGATGAGAAGAAATTCTTGAAAAAAGGAAAGAAGGAGGTAAGGAAACAGAAAAAAGATTCCTCTGTACTGGATGAAAAAGCATGGAAAAATGAGATAAAGCAAAAGCTGGAGAATATGAGAGAAGCTTCAAAGGAGAGAGTAAAACAAGCAAATGAAGACTACAATCATATTCTTCAAAATAGTCCTCCATCTCTTTTGAATCGGAAAGAATTAAGAGACAGACGATTGCCTCATGCTAGGAAACGATTGAAAATAGCCAAGAAACAATTTAGAGAAGCCAAGGCACAGTCAAAAGAAGAAAGAAAAGAGAGTCGTAAAGAAAGAAAAACCAATCAAAAATTTCTCTACGGTCAGGAATCGAAACATAAATCTAATTTTTTCTTTCAAGGGAAGAGTTTAGAAGAATTAAAAGCTAAGAAAGAAGTCAAGGCTGCTAAAGAAAATTTAAAATCTACTAAACAAGCCTATAAATCCAAAAAAGTCAGTAGGAAGGCCAAAACTTTTCTTTATGTCCTTGGACGTGAAGGTGGAGAGTTAGCTTCAGAAAATGAAGATTTAGAAGGCTATCGCACACTTCAAGAGACTATTAGAAAAGGGAAACGCTACAGTCGGCTTTCTTATAATCTTGGAAAAGCTAGTGTCAAAACAGGACAAGCAACAGGTCGTTTTACAAAGAAAAGACTGACCAACACAAAAGAGCGATACCATCATTTTAAGGATGGAAAAGGATGGAAACTAGCGAAAGATAATCCAAGCTCCTTTAAAAATCGGTTTCGAAAATTAAAGAAACAAGGTCTTACAAGTGTCCGAAATATCTATCAAAAACTAAAAGCAGCCTTTTCCTTCTTTACATTTGCGGCTGGAAATCCTGCAACATGGATAGTTGGAGGATTAGTCTTTCTTCTCTTATTTATGATGAGCTTCTTTTTAGGATTTTCATCTGCTAGTTTGATTCAACAAGATGAATTTGAATTAACAAAAGCTTATACCCACCTAACTTGGGAAGACGCAGAACATACTCGTACAAATGACAAAGGAATTACCTATTACACAAAAGTTGATGATGTGATGGGGTATATGAACTTTAAGTTCCATGACTATGAGTTACACAAACCAGTTCACTTATTTAGTTCAGAAACTTACAAGGATTATCTATCTACTTTGTGGCATGATTTAAACGATGGGGAAGATTTGAAATCCATGCAAGACCTCTATGAAACTCCTAAGTATAAACTATCGAAAGACGATCAAGAGGAAATGAAGGAACTAAAAGAAGAAGGTGTCTATGCTTCCATGCAGGAATTGGACAATCCGTTCGAGGGACAAAGCAACGAAGATAGTTTAACCATGACTTATCGTTATGGATACTATGATTTAGACGGAAAACCTACTCTTCAGGAGTATATTCTACTAGAAGCTAAGGCTCACCAAACGATTGTCGCATCAATGGATGGAATTGTATCTCTAGATGGTGACAATGTTATTCTCACTAACGGAAAAGGAGAGAATGAGAGTCGATTGACCTTGTATTCTATTCATAATGGCCGTGCGATTGAGGGGACGAGAGTCCTAACGGGTGATGTTATTGGTGAAACACCAGATGATACAGGTTTGAAAGTTTCCTATCAAAAGTATAAGAACAAGAAAGAAAAATTGGTGTATGTCAATCCGCAATTTTATTTTCCAAAAGTCATTCAACTTCAGACAACTATCTTACCTGCCATTGGTCAGTTTGGTGGAGATGAGTTTGAACGAGCAAAACATATTTATGAGTTTTTGAAATCTCAAGGGGCAAGTCCCCAAGCCATTGCGGCTATTTTAGGAAATTGGTCGGTAGAGTCTTCTATCAATCCTAAACGAGCTGAGGGAGATTATTTATCTCCTCCAGTTGGAGCTACCGATTCCTCATGGGATGATGAAAGCTGGTTAGCGATTGGAGGTCCAGCTATTTATAGTGGTGCTTATCCTAATATTCTTCATAGAGGTCTAGGTTTAGGGCAATGGACAGATACCGCAGATGGGTCAACACGTCATACGGCTTTATTAAATTATGCACATATCAAAAATAAGAAGTGGTATGATTTAGACCTCCAGCTTGATTTTATGCTTCATGGGGATAGNCCTTACTATCAAAGTTGGTTAAAGGATTTCTTTGGGAATACGGGGAGTGCGGCCAATCTGGCCCAACTCTTTCTGACCTATTGGGAGGGAAATTCTGGTGACAAACTACTGGAAAGACAAACCAGAGCAACGGAATGGTATTACCAAATTGAAAAAGGCTTTAGTCAATCAAACGGAGGACAGGCAAAAAGTGACCCGCAATCCCTTGAAGGGGTTCGTGGGGACTTGTATGATCATTCTATTCCTGGTGGTGGAGATGGTATGGCCTATGCCTATGGACAATGTACTTGGGGTGTTGCGGCTCGTATGAACCAGTTAGGCTTAAAATTAAAAGGTAGAAATGGAGAAAAGATTTCGATCATTAATACCATGGGAAATGGTCAGGACTGGGTTGCGACAGCTTCAAGTCTTGGAGGGGAAACGGGCTCTATACCAAGAGCAGGTGCCATTGTTTCTTTTGTAGGAGGTACACATGGGACACCAGCAAACTATGGTCATGTGGCTTTTGTAGAGAAAGTCTATGATGATGGTTCTTTCCTTGTGTCTGAGACAAACTATGGGGGTAATCCTAACTATACCTTTAGAAAAATCTCTCAAGCAGATAGTGCCATTAGTTTTGCCTATACAACGAAATAAAAAGATCATGTCATCAGTTTAGGTGACATGATTCTTATTTTTTATAGAGTGACATATTTAATGCCATAGGCTGATAACTTACTTGATGATCGTCTTTAATCAATTGACTGTAAGCAACAAATCCGAACTGTTCATAAAATTGAATGACTTTAGGATGATTGATACTATCTAAAAATACCATCTGAGTTCCTACAATTGCTCGAAATTCTTCAATTTTTTGAATTACAATTTCAAATAACTCTTGTCCTGATAATTTATTTAGCTTTGTGTTTTTGCCGAATTGACCGATAAGTAACACAGGGAGATAATCAATATTTTTGGGACTTTTCCCTTTTAGGACGAGTTTCTTTTTTAAGGATTTCTCTAAATCAGAAATATCAACAACTTTGAGAGATAAACTAAAGAATCCTATGATGTTATTTGTTTCAGTTTCTTCAACGATAAAATTACGAGAACGATGTTGTTTTTCAAAATTGGGAGCTTTATCAGATAGATAAGTCAACATCTCTTCATTACCGTTGAAATCAACATTTTCTAAAATGATAGTTTTAAATAGCTCCTGAACTTGTTTCTCATTTTTATCAGGAGCCAGCACTTGAATATTTTCAAGATATTGCTTAAGTGGTGTTACTTGAATTGTCATCTTACAGATACTTTGAAATGAGTTTATTTTTCGTTGGAGCGGTAGCGTCCTGTGATTCAATAGATTTCAAGACTGCTTGTAGCTTTTTAGATGGTTTATGATTAAGAATTTTTAGAGCATCTTCGTTTGTTAGTTTTATATCACGTGTTAAACTGATTGTAGCCATTTGTTCTACCTCCTGTTTCTACTTAAATTCATTATAGCTTATTTTGAACAAAAGTTCAATCTGAAGATAGTGTATGTTTTCTATAGTGTATAAATCCCAAATAAGTTTTTCTCTTGCAATATGTAGCTCATATTCGTTAGAATAATGGTGTAGATGAGTGATCGCCTCATGGTCAATCTGATAGTAATCTTGGACATAAGGGCCAAGCGGTGGCAGACATCAGAATAAACCGACTGACTAGGTGGCTTACAGGTTCAGTAAGTCATCTTTTTTATTTGAAAAAACAGTAAAAAAGCGCAAAAAATCAATTCCTGTGCTAGCGTGTAATTGAAATTTTTTAGTTTTGGCGTTAGAACTGTTTCCTCAGTCCTAGCCCCTTCTCTTTTTGATAAGTATGCTTGGTGAAGAGTAGTTTTACATATGCTACTTTTTTCGTTATAGCTAACTTTAATTCTCATTTATTAAGTATACCTAAGTTTTATATTTAAATTTTGGATAGAAAAGCTGTACCTCTTAATAAAGCTATGTTTTCGCTTTCAATCAAGCCTTATTTATGATACTATTATGATAATAGAAAAACTTCTTAGTTCGCTAAAGACCTTTATTCGAGATCCAGAGGAAATAGAAATTTTATCCATTCAAAATATGTTTCATAAATTACTTACTTGATACTAATAGAATTTCAATATTGTATAATTAAATCAAAGATGACACTGGAATCAGGAGGATTTATTATGGTTAATAATGTAGCTGTTAAAGTCTCAAACCTTTCAAAAGAATTTTTGTTAGGGCAAGACAAAACTGTCTCTATTTTGAAAGATGTTTCTTTATCTGTCAATTATGGGGAATTTGTATCAATACTTGGTGTCAGTGGTTCTGGAAAGTCTACTTTGCTAAGTTGCTTATCAAGTTTGTCTGAACCAACAAGTGGCGAAGTTGTTATCAATGGTGTAAATCCATACACCTTAAAAGAAGGGAAGCTTGCTAAATTTAGAAGGCAAGATATTGCAATAATTTTTCAAAACTATAATCTGGTACCCGCTCTACCTGTACTAGAAAATGTTACACTTCCTCTGAGACTCTCAGGAAAGAGTGTTGATAGCAATAAAGTAAAAAAATTGTTGGATAGTTTGAATTTTAAAGCAGAACTATCATCATTAGTTGCTACCTTATCAGGTGGAGAACAGCAAAAAGTGGCTATTACTCGTGCAATAATAGCTGATAGTAAAATTATTTTTGCTGATGAGCCAACAGGAGCTCTGGACAGCGTCTCAAGAAAACTTATTTTTGAAACACTTCGTAATTTAGCGAGTCAAGGAAAATGTGTTCTTATGGTCACTCATGATATTGAGTTGGCTTCAAAAACTGACAGAGCACTCATTTTAAAAGACGGAAAAATATCTCGACAAATTATTAAACCTTCAGCTGATGAGCTCTACCAAGCACTTGAAAGTAGTAAAGATTAATTTGAGGAGGATTTATTATGCTAAAATTAATCATTTACCAATTTCAGTACTCAAAAAGACAATGGTTAGGAACAATACCATTACTATTTGTATCTAGCCTGATTGTTGGAACATCTTTATTTGGTATTGCTAGTTCAATAAAGACTGCTAATATTAACGCTTCACAACTTTTTCAAATGCTAATAATTTTTGGCGGGACTACTCTATTTTTCCTTATTTCAAATAATATAAGACTGCTAATAGATATCTTTAAAAAGGATTACCAATTATGGGCTATCTTAGGCGCAAGCAGAACTCAGCTATCTTTATTAGTATCTGGAC
>NZ_RJOG01000035.1:0-12785 GCF_003942965.1 Streptococcus mitis
GGTAACAGCCCAGACAACGGCATGATGGAATCCTTCTTTGGTATTTTGAAATCCGAAATGTTTTATGGTTACGAGAAGACGTTTAAATCACTTAATCAATTGGAGCAAGCTATTGTAGACTATATTGATTACTACAACAATAAACGCATTAAGGTAAAATTAAAAGGACTTAGTCCTGTGCAATACAGAACTAAATCCTTTACTTAAATTATTTGTCTAACTTTTTGGGGTCAGTACAAAATGCCTTATCTTTTTTCATTACACAAATTGTCTTCCAACTTCTTCACATTCCCATTCCCTTGTAGAAAAGCAAAACTGAGAGTCCTACGAACAACACTAACGCTACCAGTCTCTGACTAGCGCTATACATCCGTCTTTCTCCTCGAACTGGAAAGATAATTGCTAGAAATGCTCCACCAACTGCTCCCCCGATATGGCCTGCTAGGCTGATTCCTGGAATCAGAACACTTCCAATAATGTTAACCACAAAAAGTGTCAGATAAGATTGCCCTAGCTGTTGGATATAAGGATTACGCGTTGCATAGCGAAGAATGATAATCGCAGCAAATAGCCCATAGAGAGAAGTAGAAGCTCCTGCTGCTAAGGATTTTGTACTAAATACAAAAACAAAGAGATTACCCATCATTCCTGATAAAAGATAGAGAAAGAAAAACTTCTTAGATCCGAAAATTTCCTCTACTTGCCTACCAAGATAATATAGCGAAAGCATATTGACAATGAAATGCTCCCAACCAATATGAACAAAAATGGCAGAAAAGAGACGCCAAATCTGCTCGGGAAAGAGGCGAATAGCAGGCCCATACATGGCTCCAAATCGAAATAAGGTATCTGCCCTGTCAAAGTTTCCGCCTGTGCTCACCAACATTAGTAGAAATACCAAGGCCGTCACTAAGAGAAAGAAACTCGTCACAGGGTAACATCTATCAAAGATTTCCTTCATCAATCAGTACCTCCTGAACAGGAATATCATGATTTTCAGAGATAAAGTCCTGAATTTGACAAGGATAAACCGTACTCAAAGTATGACCAGAAAAATGTTCCAGATAGCGGTCATAATAACCTCCACCGTATCCAATCCGATATCCTTCCGTCGTAAAAGCCAGACCAGGAACATGAATCAAATCAATCTGAGAGGCATCCACTACTTCCAAATTTCCCTGTGGCTCCAGTAATCCAAAGGAAGTTTTTACCAACTGTTGCGGATCATAGACCACAAAGTCCATGCGTCCCTTGGGATAAGTTTTGGGTATCAGAACCTTCTTGCCGTCCTTCAGCGCCTGCTCAATCAGTTCCTGCGTTTGAAACTCATGAGGAAAAGAGAGGTAGGTTGCGATGATCTTAGCTTCTTGGTAAAAGGGGTGTTGTAAAAGTCGCTCAGTTAAAGCTTGATCCATAGCCTGTTTTTGCTCTCGAGGGATAGCCTTCATTTCTTGCAAGACTTGCTTACGTAATTCCGATTTCATAGACAAGCCCTCTACTCTGCTGCCTTCTTTTTTAGGAAACTAGAAACCGCATCCACCCCAATAGCTAAAGCTTCTTCCTTAGGACTCATCTGAGGGTGATGAAGGGCATAGGGACTGTCGATACCTAGCCAAAACATAACGCCATCAACTTTTGAAAGGAGGTAACCAAAGTCCTCACCTGTCATAGCAGGTTCGATATCAATCAACTCAATTCCGTCTTTTTCTTCAAAGAAGTTCATCAGTTCACGCGCCAAGGCTGGATGGTTTTCAACAGGCAAGTAACCACCTTGTTTGAGTTCCACTTCGACTTCCATATCAAAGGCAGCTGCAACTCCTTCTGCAACTGTTTTGACCCGCTTTTGCACCAAGAGACTCATATCTTGAGTCAAGGCCCGAATAGTTCCATGCAAAAAGGCTGTATCTGTGATAACATTGTTGGTTGTTCCAGCCTGAAAAACGCCAAAGGTCACCACTGCTCCCTCGATTGGGTTGACATTGCGGCTAACCACTGACTGCACCTGGGTCACAAAGTAACTAGCCGCCACCAAAGCGTCATTAGCTTCATGTGGAAAGGCTGCGTGTCCTCCTTTGCCTTTGAAACGGATCTTCACCTCGCAAGTACCTGCAAAGAGTGTATGAGTATTAGTCGCAATCTGGCCGACTTTTAAATCTGGCCGAACATGAAGCCCATAAAACTGGTCTGGCAACCAGTCTCCAAAAGCGCCATCCTCATACATGAGCATGCCACCAGCTTCATTTTCTTCAGCAGGCTGAAACAGAAAGAGCAGATTGTTCTTTGGTTGCTCCTCAAGGGCTCGTTCAAGACAGCCCAAGGCAATAGTCATATGAAAATCATGTCCACAAGCATGCATGCGGCCTTGGTGCTGAGAAGCGAAAGGAAGGGCTGTTTGTTCGACGATAGGCAGGCCATCAATGTCTGTTCGCCAACCAATGGTACGATCTGGCTGACTCCCCTGCAAATAGACCAAAATACCTGTCCGCCAAGTACGAACTTGAACAAAGTCCTTACCCGCAGTCAATTTCTCAATCACATCTAGCAAATAAGCATGAGTCTTGAACTCCTCCAAGCCAATCTCTGGAATCTGGTGCAAATCTCGTCTAGTCTGAATCAAATCTAACATCTATCTATCCTCCTATATAGCAGAAAGAGGCTGGAAAAAGGGTCCCGCCTCTATTTTTCTTTTACAAATTACAAGGTACGAAGCGCATCCTCTAGCGCTGTTTTTTGTTGGGTTTGGGCATCAATCTCTTTGATAATACGTGCTGGAACACCTGCCACCACCACGTTTTCTGGGACATCTTGGGTAACAATAGCTCCCGCTGCGACAACTGAACCACTACCGATTTGGACCCCTTCGATAACCACTGCGTTGGCCCCGATGAGAACATTGTCTCCTACACGGACTGGTTCAGCGCTAGCTGGCTCAATCACACCTGCAAGAACGGCACCTGCACCAACATGACTGTTTTTCCCAACAATAGCACGGCCACCAAGGATAGCACCCATGTCAATCATAGTTCCTGCACCAATTTCAGCACCGATATTGATAACCGCTCCCATCATGATAACAGCATTGTCACCAATTTCAACCTGATCACGGATAATAGCACCTGGCTCGATACGAGCGTTGATAGCACGTTTGTCTAGCAAGGGAACTGCAGAATTACGAGCATCTTGCTCAACAACATAGTCTTGATTTTCTACCAAACCATCTAGAAGCGGAGCCACGTCCTTCCAGTCTCCAAATAGGACATTCCCTAATTTGACAACAGAGCTTGGTACAGCAGTTGCAAGTTGTCCTTCAAAGGTTACTTTAACACTGGTTTTCTTTTCAGCATTGGCGATAAATTGAATAATTTCTTGTGCGTTCATTTTTGTAGCAGTCATAGGCGCCTCCTAGTTCATTTTAATGATACCTATTCTACCAAAAAAGGCCTCAAATTTGAAGCCTTTTTGTTTGTTTTTAGGTATGATTTTTAGGGATGTGAGATAAAACGTGCTGTCGGTAAAAGCAAGCCCCTACCGATACAACCTAAAAACACTCTTCACAACTATCTCCCCGTGTTTTATTGACTATTCTAGTATAGCACACTTTTAGAATTAAGAAAAGACTTTTTATTTACTTTCTTTCGCTTCTTCTACCGATAGGAAAATCATGGGCAAAATAATCAGGGCCATAGCTAGAAGAAGGGACCAATCCACTACCAATCCTAAAAATAAAACACTCAAAAGGGCAGAAGAGAGAGGTTCACTGGCACTAATAACGGAAACCACCAAGGGAGAAACCAAGGACACAGCCTTCATGGAAATGAAAAAGGCAAAAGCTGTCCCAAAGAAAGCGATAATGAGACAAATCAAGATACTCCAAATATCAAGAGTAAAGGAAAGCTGATAAACCGGCGAGAGGACATTGCTAAATAAACCGGCCAAAATCATCCCCCACCCAACCGTGGGTACAAAACCGTATCTCTTAGCGAAAGGCTGAGGTAGGATAACATTAAACATAACCCCCATGGCACTCAGCAGACCTGTTATAAGAGCTAGCGGCGTCATAGATAACTGAGAGAGATCCCCCTTTGTCGCCATCAAGCAAACACCCAACATGGCAACCAAAACATAGAAAATAGCGCTTTTTGACGCTCGTTTTTGATAAACCAAACGATTGTAAAAGAGGATAAAGACAGGACTGATAAACTGTAAAATAGTTGCTGTCGCTGCATTTGAATATTCTACACAGAGATAGAAAAAATACTGAACTGAAAAAATCCCCAAAATAGCATAGGCTAAAAAGGGTAGGTAATTTTTCTTGTCTCGCCAGATATCTAACACTTGCAATTTTAATTGCATCGCAGACCAAATAAGCACAAGACTCCCTGCCAGTGTCAAACGCATAGAGGTAATCCAGCCCGAAGACACCTGATAATGAGTAAAAAAATACTCTCCTAAAATTCCACAGATTCCCCAGATTAAGCCGGATAGAAGCGAATAAATAGTTCCTTTAACAATCTTTTTCTGATACTGATTCATACCTTTATTGTAACACGAAAGGAAAAAAGAAAAAAGTGGCAATCCATTGATTAGCCACTTTATTTAGCACAGTTTAAAATCATTATCGTCTCGACCTTGAAGAAGAAGGTAGCGTAGCACTTGAATTGCTGCTATCGCTAGAACTGCTTACTGAACTGCTTGAACTGCTTGAACTGCTTGAACTGCTTGAACTGCTTGAACTGCTTGAACTAGATGGAGTCGGTAACCCTCCCAAGATACTAGACCAAACATTTTGATAATCCGTCTCACTTCCTCCAATAGCAAAGTTATAGATAGTCGTAGGAGCTCCCGCCTTGTTAGCCCAATAGCTCGTTACAGTAGAACCTGAAAGATCTACCGTTCTACCATTGACGGATACTTTGCCAGGTTTTTGGCCTGTTGACCTGAGAACCTGAGATTGAGTTACACTAGAATCAAGATTAAAGCGTTCATTGCCCCAAACTCCAGGATCAGCTTGTTGGATAGCATTGACTAAATGAGCCATATATTTGGCATTTCGATAATGCCCAGCTCCCTTGCCCAGCGGTCGATTGTCATCATGACCTAACCAACCACCTAGAGTCAACCTAGGGGTTGAAATCATGAGCCACATATTCTCATCTTCATTAGTTGTACCAGTTTTACCAATCCAGTCTAAACGGGAAAGGCTTGGATTTATTGAAGATAAATCCGTCTGGAAACTAGAAGTAATACGAGAAGAGATAACATCACGAAGCAAACTTTGCATAATCGTTGCTGTCGCCTTAGAATATACCTGAACAGGTTGGGAGTTATATTCATAAATCACCCTACCATCAGAAGATTCAATCTTAGAAATCATATGTTTCTTTTGATAAAGACCATTGTTAGCCAGGGTTTGATAACCATTTGTATGTTGAGCAACTGTGACTTCAATACCACCACCCATAGGAAGACTTTCGATACCGTACTCCGAAATCTCATACCCCATTTTTTCCATATAGCCCTTAACATCGACACCTTTTTCACGAAGCATGCGATAAGTCCAATAGGCTGGAATGTTCCATGAATAATTTAAAGCCTCACCCAAATTGACCATACCTGTACCTTTACTGCTACCGTGCACAATCGGACTACCATTTGCATAGTTTGTGGGATAATTAGACAATATGCTAGCACTTCCCATCAGTCCTTGATCAATAGCAATACCATATGCCAGCAGAGGCTTGGTAGTAGACGCAGGAGAACGCTTAGTATCTATAGCATGGTTATTCTGATTTTCTTGGTAATTTCGACCTCCAATAAATGCTAAAATAGCACCTGTCTTGTTATCCATCAAAACATTCCCTACTTCAGGCTGCCCTGTATCATCATCCACTAGTTTTCCATACGTCGCTACTGCATTTTGCATAGCTATATGAATCTTTTTATTGATGGTAGTGGTAATCTTATAGCCACCACTTTCAATTTCCTTAGTTGCAAGATCTCGATAGGCTTTCTGAATTGATTTATTTTGTAATTCTTGACCAGAAACATTATCTTGCTGAATTAAATAATCATACATCCTATCTACAGCTTCTGCAAAAGTAGCAAAGTAAAGATAATCACGCGAAACAGAATTCACACTATCTGATGTCAGAAAGTCTTGTTTGAGATTATAATCCTTGTACTGGTCGTATTCTTCCTGAGTCAGAACACCCGTACGGTACATGTTGTAGAGAACATCCTTGGCCCGCTTCAAACCAAGTTCTAAGTCTTCATCACTCTTTAACTCTCCAGTATTTTCATAAGGGGAATAAGTAATCGGACTCTGTGGCAAACCTGCTAAGAAAGCGGCTTGAGGAATACTCAACTTGTTGGCATCGATACCGAAAATCCCTTCAGCAGCTTGCTGAGCACCTGCAATATTCTGTCCTTTATGATTTCGACCAAAGGGAGCGACATTGAGATAAGTGGTCAAGATTTCATCCTTGCTCATACTGCGTTCCAAGGCAAGGGCATCGACAATTTCTGTAGCCTTACGAGCCAAAGTCGGAGCATCTCCGACCACTTGTTGTTTGATTAACTGTTGGGTCAAGGTCGAGCCCCCGCTAGATGAGCCCAAACCTGCAAAGGTTCCCAAAGTCGCCCGAATCACAGCTTTTGGCACAACCCCATTATGTTCAAGGAAATGTTCGTCCTCAGTTGCAACGATAGCCTTTTTGAGATTGTCTGATATTTCCTCAGATGAAACAGAAGTTCGCAGTAGGTCACTCTCGATAGAAGCAATGACACTCCCATCTGCGTAAACAATTTCTGAGATGGAAGAAATATTTTTAACCTGCTTGACCAAATCCTCCGATTGGGGAACCTTAGCCTTGTCAAACAAAGCAACTCCATAACCAAGAGCTACACCAGCACCAAAAAGCCCACCGATAAAGCCTAGAATAAAGAGAGTATTCAAAACTCCCTTGATAGCGGCTAAAATGCTCCCTAAGATAGACAGAATTCGCCCACCTGTTCCATCCGACTGCTTCTCTTCTGAGACTTTCTCTGATTTTTTATGATTTATGTTTGATTTTAATCGCTGGAAAAATTCCAGCATTTTTCGTTTTAATTCATTTAATTGATTTTGCATGGATTTCCTCACTCTATCTATTATACCATAAAAGGTAAACTTTCAATAAAATAGCCACTTTCTTCCCTATTCTACTAGGCTATTGCCCAAGTTTGTGATACAATAGGTAGAAACAATATTTTTAAAAAGGAGAAAAGACACATGCACATTTTTGATGAGCTAAAAGAGCGTGGTTTGATTTTTCAAACGACTGATGAAGAAGCTTTGCGTAAAGCCCTAGAAGAAGGTCAAGTTTCTTATTATACTGGCTACGATCCAACTGCTGACAGCCTTCACCTAGGCCACCTTGTCGCAATCTTGACAAGTCGTCGCTTGCAACTAGCAGGTCACAAACCTTATGCGCTCGTTGGCGGTGCTACAGGTCTCATCGGAGATCCGTCCTTCAAAGATGCTGAACGTAGTCTCCAAACAAAAGACACAGTAGATGGCTGGGTCAAGTCTATCCAAGGACAACTTTCTCGTTTTCTTGACTTTGAAAATGGTGAAAACAAGGCTGTCATGGTCAACAACTACGACTGGTTTGGCAGCATCAGCTTCATTGACTTCCTCCGTGATATCGGAAAATACTTCACTGTCAACTACATGATGAGCAAGGAGTCTGTGAAAAAACGGATTGAAACAGGAATTTCTTACACTGAGTTTGCCTACCAAATCATGCAAGGTTACGACTTCTTCGTTCTTAACCAAGACCACAACGTAACGCTACAAATCGGTGGTTCTGACCAGTGGGGAAATATGACAGCTGGTACCGAATTGCTTCGTCGTAAAGCTGACAAGACTGGCCACGTAATCACAGTACCGCTTATCACAGATGCAACTGGTAAGAAATTTGGTAAATCAGAAGGAAACGCAGTCTGGCTCAATCCTGAAAAGACTTCCCCATACGAAATGTACCAATTCTGGATGAACGTTATGGATGCAGATGCTATTCGCTTCTTGAAGATCTTTACCTTCTTGTCACTTGATGAGATTGAAGACATCCGTAAACAATTTGAAGCGGCTCCACACGAACGCTTAGCTCAAAAAGTCTTGGCTCGTGAAGTCGTTACACTTGTTCACGGCGAAGAAGCCTACAAAGAAGCCCTTAACATCACTGAACAACTCTTTGCAGGAAATATCAAAAACCTTTCTATCAAAGAGCTCAAACAAGGACTTCGTGGTGTACCAAACTACCAAGTGCAAGCAGACGAAAACCACAATATCGTGGAACTACTCGTCTCATCTGGTGTGGTTAACTCAAAACGCCAAGCCCGTGAAGACGTCCAAAACGGAGCTATCTACGTCAACGGCGACCGCATCCAAGACCTTGACTATGTCTTGAGTGACACAGATAAGTTAGAGAATGAGCTGACTGTTATCCGTCGTGGAAAGAAAAAATATTTTGTATTGACTTACTAAACTGTTCAACATTTACCTATAAAAAAGGAGTTAACCTCGAGAAAGGTAACTCCTTTTTGCTGTTAATAGTCCCCACCTATCCCTTAATAGACAGGCTACGCAGTACAATACGTAAGGTTGTTAGATTATGTAAGATAGAGAGATTTGAAGGACTGAGCCAATTAAACAAGCCAAAGCCAATCAAACTACTATTTACGACAACGGTATCTTGAATATTCTTCTTGATGAGTGTTTGCAAAGATGATGATAGCCAATCCAACTCTTGGAAGAAATCCAAACGATTATCTAACAATAAGATATCGCTCATCTGCTTAGAAATATCTGCACTCTCATTCATCACCACACCGATATCTGATAGAGTTAGAGCCGCTGAGTCATTCAAGCCATCTCCAACCATCAAAATAGTGTGACCTGCTTTCTGCAGTTCCTCTACTAACTCAAATTTCCCATCAGGTTTCAAGTCTGTATAGACCTGATCAAAGGGCAAATCTTTGACTAATTCCTCTGTTCTAACCAAGGTGTCCCCTGTTGCCAGAATCAATTTTTTCCCTTGCGCCTTAAGTTTCTCCAAGGCTGCTTTTGCTTCTTTTCTCAAAGGAGTATGAATGCAGAACATTCCAATCAATTCATTCTGATAAGCCAAGAATAAGAGATTATAGCGACTCTTGTACTCTTCAATTAAAGCATTTTGTTCTGAACTGATATGAATTTGCTCATCCTGCATTAAAACATAATTCCCAATAAGAACTGGTTGCCCATCTATATGAGATTTGATCCCCTTGCTTGCGATATATTGGAGTTTCCCATGCATTTCCTCATGTTCAATCCCCTCTATCTCAGCTTGCTTGACGATGGCATTAGCAATAGGATGATAAATGTGTTCCTCAAGACAGGCACTGATTCTGAGAATATCTTCCTCACTATAGTCCCCAAAAGGTAACACCTTTTCAACTATAGGATAACTAGTTGTGATTGTTCCCGTCTTATCAAACAAGAAAGTATCAACTTCCAGATATTTCTCCAGAACATCCCCATCCTTAATCACCATTTCACGATTCAACCCCTCCTTGATAGCTGTTAAATAAGCTACAGGAGTAGAGATTTTCAAAGCGCAGGAGAAATCGACTAATAGGAAAGAAATAGCCTTAGAAAAAGAACCTGTTAATAGGTAAGTTAGCCCAGCCCCCAAGAAATTATATTTGACGACCTTATCCGCCATCTTGATGAAATAGCGTTGTTTCGTTTTCTTGTTTTCTTCAGACTTCTTCATTAACTCAATCAGTTGTAAAATCCGGCTGTTCATCTGATTATCGGTTACACGAATGCGTAACTCTCCAGTTTCTAATACTGTATTTGCACAAACCAAATCAGACTCTCTTTTTTCAACTGGAAAACTCTCTCCCGTCAAGGAACTTTCGTTGACCATACCTAAACCTGAAACTACTTGTCCATCAAACAGAATTTCATTTCCTTGAGATAGGACCAAGACATCTCCTATTTGAACATCGGAACTCTTGATACTAACAACCGTATCGCCCTGTACTAAGAATACGTCGCTCTCTTTTGCAAGAAGGCTTTGTTCTAAATCTGTTGCAGTTTTTTTCAAAGACCACTGATCTAAATGATTCCCCAAATCAAGCATAAACATGATATTGCTAGCTGTCTTGGATTGGTTCATAAACAAGGACAATAAAATCGCCGAACAGTCCAAGACTTCCATCGTTAGTTCCTTACGCGCTAGTGTTTGATAGGCTTCTCTAATATAGCCAAAAGCCTGATAACAAGTCCATATATAGCGAATAGGATACGGCACAAAACTACGAAAAAGTACACGCTTAATCGCTGCACCTGAAACAATAGAATAAGCACTCTCTTCTCTACGAATGGGAAGAGTCATCAACTCAGAAACTTTCCCTTTATCAATTCTTTTTAAAAAGGCTTCTGCATTGTCTAATACAGAAAAGCCTTCTTTTATGCGTAGAGTAAAGTGCTGTTGATCCATGTAAAACTGGATAGACTCAATCCCCTTTTCATCTCTCGCCAAGGAACGAAGATAGTCTTGAATATCCAAGGTGAGTGAAAAAGAAGATGATAGTCGGATATGTTGGTATCCTCTATGTAGCACTTTAAAAGACATATTATTCTCCTATAAGGCTATCTAATTGCTCTTCTTTTTTCTCTTGCTCGTACAAATATTTGGCATCTTGCAAGACATCGTCTCCATGTTGTTTCACAACAGAAACAGATGCATCTAGCCCGTCTTTCAACTTGTAAGCCTTAGCCAAAGCTTTAGAATAACCTTTTTTAGCTTCCTTACTTGCTAAGATTTTCAAGCCAAGGGTACCAAATGCGACACCACCCAAAAAGAGTGATGATTTTTTCGCAACTTTTGCAACGGTTAATACTTCTTTTAACATACTTATTTCCTCCTTATCATTATTATATAGAAATTTAGATATAAAAGCAATTTTATTCCATAAATTGGAGAATTAGTTTTATTTCTACTGAATCTCCCATCTACTTATTCCTAAAGTTGCTTTCATTTGCCTCTTTTGATACACTTAAACTATGAATACAAATCTCAAACCCAAACTTCAGCGTTTTGCTTCTGCTACTGCCTTTGCCTGTCCTATCTGTCAAGAAAATCTGACCTTAGTAGAGAGCAGTCTCAAATGCAACAATCGCCATTCTTTTGACTTGGCTAAATTTGGCTATGTCAACCTAGCCCCTCAAATCAAGCAATCTGCCAACTACGACAAGGAAAACTTTCAAAACCGCCAACAAATCCTAGAATCTGGCTTTTACCACGCTATCTTAGAGGCTGTATCTGACTTGTTAGCAAATTCAGAAACTAGCACCACAGTCTTAGATATCGGTTGTGGCGAAGGATTCTATTCTCGCAAACTCCAAGAAAGGCATCCTGACAAAACCTTCTATGCCTTTGATATTTCCAAAGATTCCGTCCAAATCGCTACCAAGAGCGAACCCAACTGGGCAGTCAACTGGTTCGTTGGTGACTTGGCTCGTCTTCCTATAAAAGACGCTAGCATGGATATCCTGCTTGATATCTTCTCACCTGCCAACTATGGAGAATTTCGTCGCGTTTTATCCAAAGACGGTATCTTGATAAAGGTTATTCCAACTAAAAATCACCTCAAGGAAATCCGTCAGAAGGTACAAGACCAGCTGACAAACAAGGATTATTCTAATCAAGATATCAAAAATCATTTCCAAGAACACTTTACCATCCTATCTAGCCAAACGGCCTCTCTGACTAAGACTATCACAGCAAATCAGCTCCAAGCCCTACTCAGTATGACTCCTCTCCTCTTTCACATCGACCAGAGCAAGATTGACTGGAGCCAACTGACAGAGATTACCATTGAAGCTGAGATTCTGGTTGGGAAAACATTCTAAACTAGACTTCCCAAAGGCAGACAACTTACAAAAAATCTTTAATATTACAAAAATGCATAAGAACAGGTGCTCAAAAACCTTAATCTTATGCGTTTTGTTATGCAAAAATCGCTGGAGTTTCTATACACATTAAGTGGAAATCTTTGAAATCAGTTCTTTTAATAACCATTGAATACCATATATTACATTTACCCCAAATATGATATAGGCCATATAAATCAAGTATTTCGATTTCTCCCGCCTCAAAGAATAGATCTTGTACAAAATAGATAAATTTAAAATAATAAATAACAGAGACAAAATCTTCCCTCCAAAATCAATCCTAAAGGTACACAGCTAAGCATAGCCCTAAACTTTATTTTCGATTCGAAATAATAAATTTATCAATAAATAGCAATTGATATAAGGCGAGTACAGATCCCCAGAAACTACCTCGAAGAGAGATTTCTTGATGATTGAGAGGAAACAAATCATGGTTACCTATATAGAGGCAGGTCAAAATGATAAATAAAATCCAAAATAAATCAGTCCATTTATATTTTGAAAAATATTTTTTCCACATAAAAACACCTTCTTTCCTACAATTATATTATAATACTTTATGTAAGCGAATACAAGAAATATGAGGTAATCAACTACGAAGAAATATAAAGCTGAAGACAGTGAAAACCAGCATTTTAAGCGCTGGTTTACTGTTTTAAACTAGGTTTCTTACAAGCTTACTAACACTTAGCTTTTAAAAAAGTTAGTTTTTGAAGCGCTTGGATAAATAGAATCTAGAAAACAGAAAAAACTAAAAAGAATGTAGGGAAGTAAACCCTACATTCTTAAAATAACTTAG
>NZ_RJOG01000036.1:0-12769 GCF_003942965.1 Streptococcus mitis
TAATATAATTAAACCATAAGAGCAAGAAGGTTGTGCTTAAAAAATAATCTTAGTATAGCTTATCTCTGACAAATATTTAGATTTTAGAGCTGTTTAATTTTAAG
Organism: Streptococcus mitis; assembly: GCF_003942965.1. Classification (GTDB taxonomy): domain Bacteria; phylum Bacillota; class Bacilli; order Lactobacillales; family Streptococcaceae; genus Streptococcus; species Streptococcus mitis_BH. The sequence goes on from NZ_RJOG01000036.1 coordinate 105, forward strand.
CAGTCATTATTTTTAATCATTAGGGGCTTCAAAGGAGAATATTTAAAATGAAACATTTTTTTGCAGGAATTGGTGAGATAAGATTTAGTAGTTATCTATTGTCTCTATGTGTAGGACTAGCCCCTCTTTTTCATATCTATGTAATAGGCTCTGAAATGAGTTTTGTGAAAATAGTATTATCTATTTTGGGAATCATATTTGTAGCTATTTTAACTATTGCTCGAATTTATAGAAGATTTTTTTATAATTCACCAGAATAGTATGTGTTAGTTAATCAATTGGAACTATTATTTTTGTTATACTTTACCACTTTTAAGTTTTTACATTAAACAACTGGCTGAAGTGAAAGTTGTTTATCTTAGAAAGGAAAACTCTCAAATTGTCCTACAAATTTCTACTCTTCGACCTCGACCACACTCTTCTTGATTTTGATGCTGCTGAGGATGTGGCTTTGACGCAACTTCTAAGAGAAGNAGGAGTTGCAGATATTCAGGTTTATAAAGACTATTACGTTCCTATGAACAAGGCTCTCTGGAAGGACTTGGAGCTGAAGAAAATCAGTAAACAAGAGCTGGTTAACACGCGCTTTTCTCGTTTATTTGGTCATTTTGGACAGGAAAAAGACGGTAGTTTTCTTGCCCAACGTTACCAGTTTTACTTAGCCCAGCAGGGACAAACTCTTTCGGGCGCTCATGAGCTTTTGGACAGTCTCATTGAGCGTGATTATGAGCTGTATGCTGCGACAAATGGAATTACTGCCATTCAGACGGGACGTTTGGCTCAATCGGGTCTGGAACCTTATTTCAATCAAGTCTTTATCTCTGAGCAATTGCAAACACAAAAGCCAGATGCTCTCTTTTATGAAAAAATTGGCCAACAGATTGCAGGTTTTAGCAAAGAAAAGACGCTGATGATTGGAGATTCCCTAACCGCCGACATTCAAGGTGGCAACAATGCTGGGATTGACACGATCTGGTACAATCCTCATCACCTCGAAAATCACACACAAGCCCAGCCAACCTACGAAGCCCATTCTTACGAAGACTTGCTGGATTGTTTAGATAAACTGTAAAAAGTGGTTTAGATAGCCACTTTTTGCTATAATAGAGGCAGTAAAAACGAAGGAGTCGGCTATGGAACATTCGTCTTGGCATGCTTTGATCAAGGAGCAATTACCTGAGGGTTATTTTGGGAAAATCAATCAGTTTATGGAGCAGGTCTATGCTCAGGGAACTGTTTATCCACCTAAGGAAAAGGTTTTTCAGGCTCTCTTGACAATACCGCTTGAAGAAGTTAAGGTGGTGATTCTAGGCCAAGACCCCTATCACGGGCCAGGTCAGGCGCAGGGCTTGAGTTTTTCTGTACCTGACTCTATCCCAGCTCCGCCATCCCTTCAAAATATCTTACAAGAATTGTCAGATGATATCGGAGTTAAGAAATCTCATGATTTGACAGCTTGGGCTGAGCAAGGAGTCTTGCTTCTTAATGCTTGTTTGACGGTTCCTGCTGGACAGGCCAATGGTCATGCTGGTCAGATATGGGAACCCTTTACAGATGCGGTTATTAAGGTTGTCAATAATCTGGATAGACCTGTAGTCTTTGTCCTTTGGGGTTCTTTTGCACGCAGGAAGAAGGCTCTGGTTACCAATCCTCATCACTTGATTATCGAATCAGCCCATCCCAGTCCTTTGTCAGTTTATAGAGGATTTTGGGGTTCCAAGCCTTTTTCCAAGGCCAATGCATTCTTAAAAGAGACAGGACAAGAGCCAATCGATTGGCTTAGATAAGGAGAAAATATGCCTCAGTTAGCGACGATTTGCTACATTGATAACGGGAAAGAACTACTCATGCTTCACCGTAATAAGAAGCCTAATGATGTTCATGAAGGGAAATGGATTGGCGTGGGTGGTAAGCTAGAGCGAGGAGAGACACCTCAGGAATGTGCTGCGCGTGAAATCCTCGAAGAAACAGGGCTCAAAGCTAAGCCAGTTCTAAAAGGTGTTATCACTTTTCCTGAATTTACGCCAGATTTAGACTGGTATACCTATGTTTTTAAGGTGACGGAGTTTGAGGGCGACTTGATTGACTGTAATGAGGGGACGCTAGAATGGGTTCCCTATGACGAAGTTCTCAGCAAGCCAACTTGGGAAGGTGACCACACCTTTGTTGAATGGCTTTTAGAGGACAAACCCTTCTTTTCAGCCAAATTTGTTTATGATGGGGATAAATTGTTGGATACCCAAGTCGATTTCTATGAATAAAGGAGAAAGCAGATGCTACTAATCAAAAACGGTCGTGTAATGGATCCCAAGTCTGGTTTGGATCAAGTGTGTGATGTTTTAGTTCACGATGGGAAAATTGTTAACATTGCGCCTGAGGTCAAGGAAGAAGGAGCAGAAACGATTGATGCTACTGGTCTTGTGGTTGCTCCTGGTTTGGTCGATATTCATGTGCATTTCCGTGAACCTGGTCAAACACACAAGGAAGATATTCATACTGGTGCCCTAGCAGCCGCTGCAGGCGGTTTTACAACTGTTGTCATGATGGCTAATACTAGTCCAACCATTTCAGATGTAGAAACCCTGCAAGAAGTTCTCCAGTCAGCTGCAAAGGAAAAGATTAATGTCAAGACGGTTGCGACCATTACTAAGAATTTTAATGGGCAAGATTTGACTGACTTTAAAGTACTCTTAGAAGCTGGAGCCGTTGGTTTTTCTGATGATGGTATTCCGCTTGAAAGTAGTAAAGTTGTCAAGGAAGCCATGGAGGAAGCTAAAAAGCTTAATACCTTTATTAGTCTTCATGAGGAAGATCCAGGTTTGAACGGTATTCTTGGCTTTAATGAAAATATCGCTAAAGAACATTTCCATATCTGCGGTGCGACTGGGGTAGCTGAGTATGCTATGATGGCGCGTGATGTCATGATTGCCTATGCAACCAAGGCCCATGTTCATATTCAGCATTTGTCTAAGGAAGAAAGTGTTAAAGTAGTGGAGTTTGCTCAAGGGTTAGGTGCGCAAGTAACAGCAGAAGTAGCGCCACAGCATTTCTCCAAGACGGAAGCACTCCTCTTGACTCAAGGTAGCAATGCTAAGATGAATCCTCCACTTCGTTTGGAATCAGACCGTCGTGCCGTGATTGAAGGTCTCAAGTCAGGTGTCATCACAGTTATTGCGACAGACCACGCGCCTCACCATGCAGATGAAAAAAATGTTGAGGATATCACCAAAGCACCATCTGGCATGACAGGTTTGGAAACCTCTCTTTCTCTCGGTTTAACTTATTTGGTGGAAGCTGAGGAGCTGAGCTTGATGGAATTACTCGAAAAGATGACCTACAACCCAGCCAAGCTTTACAATTTGGAAGCAGGTTACTTGGCTGAGAATGGTCCGGCGGACATCACTATTTTTGATGCTAAGGCTGACCGCCTTGTGGACTCCCATTTTGCTTCAAAAGCAGCTAATTCACCATTCATTGGTGAAACATTAAAAGGGCAGGTTAAATATACCATCTGTAAGGGACAAATCGTCTATCAAAACTAGGTGGGAGTCTGCTTTGTAAACCAAAAGAATAGAGAGCCTATATGTACCAAACCCATCATTTTAAAGATAAGTTTATCTTATTTTTAAAGATATTTTTCCCCATCCTGGTTTATCAATTTGCCAATTATTCTGCATCCTTTGTTGATACGACTATGACTGGCAAATACAATACCATGGACTTGGCTGGTGTGTCTATGGCAACCAGTATCTGGAATCCATTCTTTACATTCCTAACAGGGATTGTGTCAGCCCTGGTGCCCATCATTGGTCACCATCTTGGTCGAGGCAAAAAGGAAGAGGTTGCGTCTGATTTTTACCAGTTCATCTATCTGGCCTTGGGCCTATCCGTGGTCTTGCTGGGGATGGTACTTTTCTTGGCACCACCAATCTTGAATCATATTGGACTAGAAGCACCGGTGGCGGCAGTAGCGGTTCGCTATCTTTGGTTTTTATCTATCGGAATTATCCCCTTGTTGCTTTTTAGTGTTATTCGCTCCCTGCTGGATTCGCTGGGCTTGACCAAGCTGTCCATGTACCTCATGCTTTTGTTACTTCCTTTCAATAGCGGATTTAACTATCTCTTGATTTACGGTGCCTTTGGTGTTCCAGAACTGGGAGGTGCTGGTGCTGGTTTAGGTACTTCCTTGGCCTACTGGGTCTTGCTTGGGATTTCTGTTCTGGTCTTATTTAAACAGGAGAAGCTCAAAGACCTACATCTTGAGAAACGAATTCCACTTAATATGGATAAAATTAAGGAAGGAGTTCGCTTAGGTCTGCCTATTGGGGGAACTGTCTTTGCGGAAGTGGCTATCTTTTCCGTGGTTGGCTTGATTATGGCTAAGTTCTCATCCTTGATTATCGCTAGTCACCAGTCAGCCATGAACTTTTCAAGTCTTATGTACGCCTTTCCTATGAGTATCTCATCGGCTATGGCTATTGTCGTTTCCTATGAAGTGGGAGCAAAGCGATTTGATGATGCGAAAACCTATATTGGTCTAGGAAGATGGACAGCTCTCATTTTTGCGGCCTTCACCTTAACCTTCCTTTACATTTTTAGGGGAAATGTGGCTAGTCTTTATGGTAACGACCCAGAATTTATCGATTTGACAGCGCGCTTTTTGACTTATAGTCTTTTCTTCCAGTTAGCAGATACCTTTGCAGCACCGCTCCAGGGAATTTTACGGGGGTATAAGGATACAGTTATTCCTTTTTACCTTGGTTTGCTTGGTTATTGGGGCGTAGCAATCCCAGTGGCTATGCTATTTGATTCCCTAACAGATTTTGGAGCTTATTCTTACTGGATTGGCTTGATTATTAGTCTAATTGTGAGTGGGATTCTCTACCGTTGGCGTTTAACTATGATTATGAAGAGATTTGAATCTTTAGCAAAATCTAAACGATAAAAAGTTTGTGAAAAAATATTCCTAATAAGAAAATCCCTTATTCCTATGGGATTTTCTTTTTTAATTTGTGAAATTTTCTTTAGAAAAACTTTGACAGTATTTGTCAAAAACGGTAAAATAGTAAGGTAAGAAGAAAGTTAGAAAGGCAAGAAGATGTCAATTTTAGATAAAAATCTTTTGCTAGAGATGTTCCGTAAGATGGAAGAAATCCGTCGCATGGACTTAAAAATTGCGCAATTAGTAAAGAAAGGGAAAGTGCCAGGAATGACGCACTTTTCTGTTGGAGAAGAGGCTGCTAACGTGGGTGCTATGTTAGCTCTCAACCCAGACGATTTGATCACATCAAACCACCGTGGTCACGGGCAAGCTATTGCCAAAGGAATTGACCTCAACGGAATGATGGCTGAGATCCTCGGCAAATACACTGGAACCTGTAAAGGTAAAGGTGGTTCTATGCACATCGCCGACCTAGATGCTGGTAACCTCGGTGCCAATGGTATCGTAGGTGGTGGTATGGGAATCGCTGTTGGTGCAGCCCTCAGTCAGCAAATGCAACATACTGGAAAAATCGTTGTCTGCTTCTTTGGAGATGGTGCGACCAACGAAGGTGTTTTCCACGAAGCAGTAAATATGGCTTCTATCTGGAACCTGCCAGTCATTTTCTATTGCATTAACAACGGTTACGGTATCTCTGCGGATATCAAGAAAATGACCAATGTAGAACATATCCATCAACGTAGCGCCGCTTATGGAATTCCTGGAATGTTCATCGAAGATGGTAACAATGTCATCGACGTCTATGAAGGATTTAAGAAAGCTGTAGATCATGTTCGCAGTGGTAATGGTCCAGTCTTGATTGAAAGTGTCACTTATCGTTGGCTTGGTCACTCATCATCTGACCCTGGTAAATATCGTACACGTGAAGAAGTGGAATTGTGGAAACAAAAAGACCCAATCGAAAATCTTCGCAAATACCTCATTGAAAATACTATTGCAAGCGCCCAAGAATTGGAAGAAATCCAAGCGCAAGTTAAGGAAGCAGTAGAAGCTTCTGTTAAATTTGCGGAAGAAAGTCCATTCCCACCACTTGAATCAGCATTTGAAGATATTTACGCAGACTAAGGAGAAAGAGATAAAATGGAAACAAAAACAATGTCCTTCCGTGACACCATTATCCTTGCTATGTCTGAGGAAATGCGTCGCGATGAAAATGTATTCTTGATGGGAGAAGATGTCGGTGTCTTTGGAGGAGACTTCGGTACTTCTGTCGGAATGCTTGAAGAATTTGGTCCAGAACGTGTTCGTGACTGTCCGATTTCTGAGGCTGCCATTTCAGGAGCAGCAGCAGGAGCAGCCATGACAGGACTTCGTCCAATCGTTGATATGACCTTCATGGACTTCTCGGTTATTGCCATGGACAATATCGTCAACCAAGCTGCTAAAACACGTTACATGTTTGGTGGTAAAGGTCAGGTTCCAATGACTATCCGTTGTGCAGCTGGTAACGGAGTTGGATCTGCCGCCCAGCACTCGCAATCACTAGAGTCTTGGTTTACTCATATTCCAGGACTTAAGGTTGTAGCACCAGGTACGCCTGCGGACATGAAAGGACTGCTTAAGTCTTCTATCCGTGATAACAACCCTGTTATCATTCTTGAGTACAAGTCAGAATTTAACCAAAAAGGGGAAGTACCAGTTGATCCAGACTACACGATTCCACTTGGAGTCGGCGAAATCAAACGCGAAGGAACGGATGTAACAGTTGTTACTTATGGGAAAATGCTTCGCCGTGTGGTTCAAGCTGCTGAAGAATTAGCAGAAGAAGGAATTTCTGTTGAGATTGTTGACCCACGCACCCTTGTTCCGCTTGATAAGGATATCATCATTAACTCAGTTAAGAAGACTGGTAAGGTTGTTCTGGTTAACGATGCCCATAAAACAAGTGGCTATATCGGTGAAATTTCAGCTATTATTTCAGAATCAGAAGCATTTGACTATCTAGATGCACCAATCCGCCGCTGTGCAGGAGAAGATGTGCCGATGCCTTATGCACAAAACCTAGAAAATGCAATGATTCCAACAGTTGAAAGCATCAAAGATGCCATCCGTAAAACATATAACAAAGAATAGAATTACATAAAATAAGTTATGTAAAATAACGGTTGTTTTTAACTTTAGTAACTTGAGATATGTATTATACCCAAGTTATTTGCAAATTTGCGACAGGAGAGAGTCGAATCGATGTTATTCGACGAACGACTTAGTAAGTCTACTAGGTTGACCGCCTAATAGCGGCAACCGTAGCAACTTGAGATACGTGTTGTATCCAAGTTGCTTGTAGAGTTGAATTCGGACGGAGGTCTGCGAAAAAAAGATAGATTTCCTTGTGTTCATCGAACACATCGTCAATCTCCTATTTTTTCATTGCCCTTTTCGTCCTTAATATCTTATATTCGAACACGGGCTAAAAGCTCGGAAAAAAGATAAATCTCCTTGGCTTCATCGAAGTCTGCGTTGATTTCCTATTTTTCAGTCGCTTTTAACGCCCTTTGTATCATATAATTGAACTCGGGCTAAAGTCTGTGTGAAAAAGATAAACTTTCCTAGAAACTAAAGTTTCTTCGTCTAGTTTCCTATTTTCACTTTGACTTTTGACGCCCTTAGTATCTTATAATAGAATTGGAGAGGTCATGGCTGATGACAAGCTAAGAGCGACTCCTGCAGCTAGAAAGTTAGCGGATGATTTAGGGATCAACCTCTACGACATTTCTGGCTCAGGTGCAAACGGTCGTGTCCACAAAGAAGACGTGGAAACTTATAAAGACACAAACGTGGTTCGCATTTCGCCACTTGCAAAACGAATTGCCCTCGAACATAATATTGCTTGGCAGGAAATCCAAGGAACGGGTCACCGTGGTAAGATCATGAAGAAGGACGTTTTAGCCTTGCTTCCTGAAAATATCGAAAACGACACCATTAAGTCTCCTGCTCAGATTGAAAAAGTGGAAGAAGTCCCTGATAACGTAACACCATACGGTGAAATTGAACGTATTCCAATGACACCAATGCGTAAGGTTATTGCCCAACGCATGGTTGAATCTTACCTAACTGCGCCAACCTTCACCCTCAACTATGAAGTTGATATGACTGAAATGTTGGCTCTTCGTAAGAAGGTTCTTGAGCCAATCATGGAAGCAACTGGGAAGAAGACTACTGTAACAGACCTTCTTTCACTTGCTGTTGTTAAGACTCTTATGAAACACCCTTATATCAACGCTTCATTGACAGAAGATGGCAAGACCATTATCACTCACAACTATGTCAATCTTGCCATGGCAGTTGGGATGGATAATGGATTGATGACACCTGTTGTTTACAATGCTGAGAAGATGAGTCTTTCAGAACTGGTTGTAGCCTTCAAAGATGTTATTGGTCGTACCTTGGATGGTAAATTGGCTCCAAGTGAACTGCAAAATTCAACATTCACAATCAGTAACTTGGGAATGTTTGGCGTTCAGTCCTTTGGTCCAATCATCAACCAACCCAACTCAGCTATCCTTGGTGTGAGCTCGACAATTGAGAAGCCAGTTGTTGTCAATGGTGAAATTGTGATTCGCCCTATCATGAGCCTAGGATTGACCATTGATCACCGTGTCGTAGATGGTATGGCTGGTGCTAAGTTTATGAAGGACTTGAAAGAATTGATTGAAAATCCAATATCAATGTTGATTTAAGAACAAGAGTATTCATTTTTAAGATATAGATAAAGGAAGGAAGACATGGCCTTAGAAGTAATTATGCCAAAAGCCGGCGTGGATATGACAGAAGGACAAATCGTCCAATGGAATAAAAAAGTCGGGGAATTTGTAAAAGAAGGAGAAATCCTTTTGGAAATCATGACTGACAAAGTCAGCATGGAATTGGAAGCTGAAGAAGATGGGTACTTGATTGCCATTCTCAAAGGAGATGGCGAAACTGTCCCTGTAACGGAAGTTATCGGTTACCTCGGAGAAGAAGGGGAAAACATCCCAACAGCTGGAGCCGCATCGCCAGAAGCTAGCCCTGCACCTGCAGCTAGTGTCTCAAACGACGATGGTAAGAGCGATGATGCCTTTGATATCGTTGTGATTGGTGGAGGTCCTGCTGGTTATGTTGCGGCCATTAAAGCTGCCCAACTCGGTGGTAAGGTTGCCCTTGTTGAGAAATCTGAACTCGGTGGAACCTGCTTGAACCGTGGATGTATCCCAACCAAGACCTATCTTCACAACGCTGAAATTATCGAAAATATCGATCATGCCGCAAACCGTGGTATCGTAATCGAAAATCCAAATTTCACTGTAGATATGGACAAACTCCTTGAAACCAAGTCTAAGGTTGTCAATACCTTGGTTGGCGGAGTTGCAGGACTTCTTCGTAGCTACGGAGTTACTGTTCATAAGGGTATCGGTACTATTACTAAAGACAAGAATGTCTTGGTAAATGGTTCTGAATTGCTTGAAACCAAGAAAATCATCCTTGCTGGTGGTTCAAAAGTCAGCAAAATCAACGTCCCTGGTATGGAATCTCCACTTGTCATGACCAGCGATGACATCCTTGAAATGAACGAAGTGCCAGAAAGCCTCGTTATCATCGGTGGTGGTGTTGTCGGTATCGAACTTGGTCAGGCCTTCATGACATTTGGTTCAAAAGTAACTGTTATCGAAATGATGGACCGTATCGTGCCAGCTATGGATGCCGAAGTGTCTAAGAACCTTCGCTTGATCCTTGAGCGTAAAGGAATGACCATCTTGACTGGTACTAAACTGCAAGAAATCATTGAGGAAAATGGTCAACTTCGTATCAAGGTTGAAGGAAAAGACGATATCATCGCAAATAAAGCTCTTCTTTCAATCGGTCGTGTGCCGGATCTTGAAGGTATTGGCGATGTTGAGTTTGAATTGGATCGTGGTCGTATCAAGGTCAACGAATATATGGAAACTTCAGTTCCAGGTATTTACGCACCAGGTGATATCAACGGTACTAAGATGTTGGCTCACGCAGCTTTTCGTATGGGGGAAGTTGCCGCAGAAAATGCCCTTAAAGGAAATCATGCTGTTGCCAAACTGAACTTGACTCCTGCAGCCATCTATACTCTTCCTGAAGTAGCAGCAGTAGGTTTGACCGAAGAACAAGCCCGTGAGAAATACGATGTAGCCATTGGTAAATTCAACTTTGCTGCTAACGGTCGTGCCATTGCATCAGATGCAGCTCAAGGTTTCGTAAAAGTCATTGCAGATAAGAAATACGGAGAAATCCTTGGTGTTCATATCATTGGTCCTGCAGCTGCAGAATTAATCAATGAAGCGTCAAGCATTATCGAAATGGAAATTACTGTTGAAGAAATGTTGAAGACTATCCACGGACACCCAACCTACTCTGAAGTGATGTACGAAGCATTTGCGGATGTTTTAGGAATGGCCATCCACTCACCTAAGAAAAAATAAAAGAAAGATAGATTAGACTGGAAAGGTGTTTTCCAGTCTCTATCGTATAAAGGGATATCATGAAATATATTATCAATCATTCAAACGACACTGCCTTTAATATTGCCTTGGAAGAATATGCCTTTAAACACCTTTTGGATGAGGATCAAATCTTCCTACTTTGGATTAACAAGCCATCTATCATTGTTGGTCGTCACCAGAACACTATCGAAGAAATCAACCGTGATTATGTTCGCGAAAATGGTATTGAGGTAGTTCGCCGTATCAGTGGTGGTGGAGCTGTTTACCACGATTTAAATAACCTCAACTACACGATTATCTCAAAGGAAGATGAAAACAAGGCTTTTGACTTCAAGAGCTTCTCAACTCCGGTTATCAATACCCTGGCTCAACTTGGGGTTAAAGCTGAGTTCACAGGTCGTAATGACCTTGAGATTGATGGTAAGAAGTTCTGCGGCAATGCCCAAGCCTATATCAACGGCCGTATCATGCACCACGGTTGCTTACTCTTTGACGTNGATTTGTCAGTCCTTGCTAACGCCCTCAAGGTTTCAAAGGACAAATTTGANTCAAAAGGTGTGAAATCGGTTCGTGCTCGTGTNACCAATATTATCAATGAATTACCAGAAAAAATCACAGTCGAAGAATTCCGTGATTTACTNTTGGAATACATGAAAAAAGAGTATCCAGAGATGACAGAATACGTTTTTTCTGAGGAAGAAGTAGCTGAAATCAATCGCATCAAGGACACTAAGTTTGGAACTTGGGACTGGAACTACGGTAAATCACCTGAATTTAACGTCCGTCGTGGAACAAAATTCACCAGTGGTAAGGTCGAAGTCTTTGCCAACGTCCTTGAATCAAAAATCCAAGACATCAAGATTTATGGTGACTTCTTTGGTATTGAAGACGTTGCAGCTGTAGAAGATGTCCTTCGTGGCGTCAAATACGAACGCGAAGATGTCCTTAAGGCGCTAGAAACCATTGATATCACACGCTACTTCGCTGGTATTAGCCGTGAAGAAATCGCTGAAGCGGTAGTTGGATAAATCAAAAAGAAGTTGGTCGTAGGATCAGCTTCTTTTTTAAAAATCATATATTACATAATTTATTTTATGTATTNCATAAACTATCTAGAGCATTCTTTTGTTCATCATTAACGATATGGGTATAGAGGTCAGTTACTTGTGTGCTTGCATGTCCTAGCTGGTGACTGACCAAAACTTGCGATTTAGTCGCATCATAAAGCCTAGTTGCTAGAGTATGTCGTAGTTTATGGGGAGTTACACGGACTTTGAAGTCCTCAGAGTACTTAGCAACCATCTTTTCCACACTGGAAGCATCGATACGATTAGGAACACCTCTGTAGAGTGTCAAAAAAAGGGCTGTATCTGTTTTTTCTGTCTTATAGCGTTGATTACGAATGGCCAGATAATTCTCTAGATATGGCTTTGCAAAGGCAGCGACATTGACCGAGTCACGTTTACCCCCTTTTCGAGTGACATCAATAACCATCATTTTGAGATTGAGATCCCTTATATCCAGATTAACAGCTTCAGATAAGCGAACACCAGAAGCCAAGAGAAGGGCAATAATGGCCAAATCTCGTTCCTTATTTTTGTTGAATGATGAGAGAGCTCGATTTGAGAGCTGTTGTGGATACTCTTGGTCGATATAAGTTAGAAAACCTTCTGTTTCATCACCTAGAAAGAGTTTTTGCTTGATATTTTCAGCTCTGGCAGCAAGTGTTTCTTTCTTTTTCTTGGTTGAAACTTTCTTCATTACATTACGATAGAAATAAGGTTCTCCCTGATCGTTTTCAACTTCCTCAGTCAAATACTTATAAAGACTAGAAAGTGCTGACAAGGTTCGATTGATAGTTGTTTGTGAGACACCTTGCTTTGTTGTATTAGCATTCAGCAAAGGACGTTCTCGTAGATAAAGGATAAAGGATTCCATGTCTTTCTTAGACATATTTTCCAAGACAGATAAAGGAATATCAACCATTTTATCTGCGTTTGAAATGCCAGACTCCAAAACCCAGCTAAAAAATCGATAGTATTCCTTGAGGTATTCGTACAAGGTTGTAAAACTGTAAGGTACAGCCAGCTTAGATTGGTAGTATTCCAGAACATACCAGGGCATGATTTGTTTTAGTTTGTCGATTCGTTCCAGTAAAATCTCACGTTTCATGTATTTTCTCCATAAATAAGTTTACTAGTAGTATAGCATAGACT